>NZ_JBXANP010000009.1:0-260500 GCF_058801745.1 Rugamonas sp. GW822-FHT03B10
AGGATTCTGGAACCTATGAAATGGCGTTACCCGACATGGTACCCGATGTCAATTTCCACTGGAAACGGCATAGAGCCCGTTGTTGAAATGGTCCACAATATTACGACAGATTACCCGGTAACGGGCTGGACTCGAATTCGCTAACAAGGGTCGTCCAATTGCAGTTGCCCGAAACCGGCCAGAACCGGACCATCAAAATTTTAAGGCACTTCATGCGCAAGCTTATTGCTGGCATCGCGACATTATTAAGTATTAAGAGCTCGGTAGCGGCTCAGGAATTGCAGTCACAGCCAAAGCAGATACATTACCGCGGAGGACTGGTAGTATTCGCATTGCCGGGCACCTGGATTGAGGAGTACGAGCCAGAAGGGGGCGGAGTCTTTTATGCTCCCGGAGATGATACAGGCACGCTACGACTGGATGTTATCACTGCTAAATCACCGCACCCCGTGACCACGGCTGATAGCGCCGCAGTACTTTTAAAGACTGGCGATTCGGATGTAGAGTCATTGCCAACTGGGGCAGCGATAGCTAAACACGTTTCGAGGGAAGTTGATCGTGGCACCCCCATCACGATCTATTGGTGGTCGGTGGCAAGCGTTGTTGAACCTGACCATGTTCGCATCGCAAGCTTTAGTTACTCGATTTTGAGCTCCCAAGAGAAGTCGACGCGCACAGCTTTGGACCTGTCTTTTCTTGAACAATCAATTCGAGACATTCGTTTTAGCCCGGTTCTAGGGAAGTAGCAAACTATGGATCTTGCCGGATACGGCCAGAAGCTGCCGATGAGCATAGGATTTATCGATGAACGAGTGGTTTCGGTATAACTTATTCCGATTTCGGCTACGCAATACATAACCGTAATCCGTTAGTGTTATTGTTTTTTTGTTTGCATCATTGATTTATAGGAAGAAAAATATGCCCTGTCGTGTGTGCGGTAAACCTGAAACAATCAAAGCGCATCTTATTCCTCGATCTATGTGCACTGAAGTCCAGGTGGGAAAGGCTCATGCCGTGACCAACTCCGATGGTCAGTTTAAATCTAGCCAATCAGGGCTTTGGGACATTGGTATCCTTTGTGAGGAGCATGACGGCAAGCTTGGCCAATACGAAGAAATTGCCTTGAAAGCATTTCAAAGATTAAGATCCGAAGCTTCAGGGAAGGATTTTGGTTCTTACGAATTAATGGAGGTAAGTTCTGAGTCGCTACTAAAATTTTACGCGGCAATTTTATACAAATATGCAATCACAAGGAAGGATTTGGGTCAAATCAATCTTGGCCCTTTCTTGAATCCGCTTCAAAATTTTCTATTCTTCAATGCACCGATACCAAAGTTTCTTGATGCGCTGCTTATCCGCCCCAAGTTGCACGCTACTGATGGCGATGTCTTTGCGTATAGAGCACCAAAGCTTGATAGAAAATTCGAACGAAATATGTATCGCATGATGCTTGGCGGCGTAATTGCATATGTCTTGATCGATAATTCTTCGCTGACAACCTCACAGAAAATGGAATTTTGGATTAAGGGGATGAAAGTGCCAAAATATACGATTCAGCCTGCGCAGAAATTCGAGGAGTTTGAAATTTCACAAAAATTAATTCAAAATAATAATCGTCTTTCAGCTTATCTAGGAAAACAAGAGACAGCATAAGTCGTTGGTAATTTTGATGCGTAGAACTTTTACCCTAGGCGATTAAGATGATTCTCGGAGGTCAGCTTCGGGGCGGAAGCCGCCTGTCAACGCACACGTTCCGCGGCAGCCGCGTAGCACACGCTGCTAACCGGGCCATCAATTGGATCGTATAGCATGCGAATCGTTGGTGGGTTGCCGTGGCCGATATCCTATCGCTTTATCCGGCGAGACCATGCGCCGCATGAATGCGCCAGCAATGAAGAAGGATGGGCGATCAGAGCGCTCAAAGAAGGCATGACGGCGTTGCTAGATGGGCAAACGACGTAACGCCCATCAGCATTAGTGGGCAGACGTTTCTTCGTCTTAGACTTTTGATGTGGCGGCGTTCTAAGATAACGTATGGCGGCGGTCTAGGCGAATGGGTGGCGGCGTTCTATGCGATTAGGTGGCGGCGATTGCGCGAATACTCATGTTACTACAGCACGATCACTTCATCACTGTAGCGTTCGGTCGCGCGGGCGCCATTGCACAAGACTGAGTAGATGGAAAAGCCCAGCCGCTCCTTGTGTTCTTTCAGGCAGGTCTCGAACGACTCGTCAATCTGACAGTCGCCGTCTGAAATCAGGAGGACATCGGCCTTGAGGAACTGCGGGTGGTGATCAATGATGTCAACTGCCCGGCGCAAGGGGGCGGTAAAATCGGTGCCACCGCCGAAGCCCTGGGCCAGAAAGGCCAGAAGGCCTGAAGTGCCCAAAGCGCTTTCGAGTCGATATTCGCGCAACTGACCGGCGTCGCCAAACAGCAGCACATGCAGCGATCGCCCTTCGCTGGCAAGCATGGTGGCGCAGGTCAGTAACAGCGCCTTGGCCTTTAGCATCGGCACGCCCTGCATGCTGCCCGAGGTGTCGAGCAACGCGACCACCGGCCCCGTGCGCTGTGCCTGGTGGTTGGACTCCGGGCTGTCGTCCGCGCTGGCTCCCTTGAGCGCATAGGACATTAGGTTGTGTTCCAAAAGGCGCGCATAGAACAGCAGTTCGAGAGTGTCGTCCTCCAGGTTGACCAGTTCGCTAGGCAGGATGCGCATCAGATCATCGCTGCGCCGGGTTCCATGTACTTCGCTGCTCCCAGCCGCGGTGATTGTCCTTTGCCGCTTCTTTTCCGGGTCAATATAGTTTCGTCCCAGCTGGCGTACCAGCGCACGGATGCCGACGTGCTGTTGCAGCAGCTGCGCTAGCGCTGAATAATCTTCCTGTGTCGCGGTCAAATCTGCATAGGAAAAAGCCGAGCCGCCGCAGGCATCGATAAAGGCGCGCGCCTCGGCGTACTTGGCAGTGATGGCTTCCAGTGCCTGCTGGAAGCTGGCCAGGCGTTGGCGAACGGTCGACGGGATGTCTTCATCGGCGATCTCGTCGGCATAGGCCGCAGTGGCATCGAGCTGGGCCTGGATCATGGCGACGTTCTCGGGGCTGAGCGGCAGCTGCTGGAAGTTGCGCGCACTGGAGTCCCAGTCTGGTGCCGGCGTGGGCGCGGCGTCATCTTCGTACTCTGCCTGCCAGTCCCACAGACGCCACTTGGTAGCCCCCAGCTTGTCGGCGGCCGCGTGTTTGAGCGCCGTGATGGAGGGCTCCCAGGTATCCCACTGGGTGAGCCGAGCCAAGGCGCCGGCCAGCGGCCGGGACCGAGGCGCCCGCTGAACGCAGCGGGAGGAGAAATGATGGCAGTTCTTATAGACTAGTCCGTAAAAGCCGCGCTGGCCCAGGGCGTCTTGGGCGGCCGCAGCCACCGCCGCATCGCCGACAGCACCATCGGCATCGCAGGAGACATAGATCTGCCGACCCAAAACGCTCTTGGAAGTAAAGTCATCGGCCCGATCTACGCGCACTGCGCTCTCGGCAAGTCCCTCGACAACGATATTAACGATCTGACCGTCGTCGGCATAGATGCCCGAGTGTTCGACCGCAACCCACAGGTCGCAATACAGCACGCTGCCGGGTACCGGCGTGACCTTGGCCCGGAAGGTACTGTCGATAAAATACTTGATGTTTTTGATACCGAACTGCAGCGCGAGGCCGGGGCCCAGCTGTGCCGCGCGCCGGAGCAGAGATAACATGGCCACCCCTTAAAGCCAGATATTGTTTTGCACCTGGCTGGCCAGCAGGTCAACCGTCCCGGGCCCGCCGGCAGCCATGGTATCCGCCCGAAACGGTCGCAGGCGCGGCCGGGACGCTGTATCGTCCCACTCCCAGGTGGTATCGAAATTCCACTTCAGCTGATGTTCAAAATAGCGCTGGGTGAAATTACCAGCGTCCACAGTCTTACTGGAGGGGCCGTCGCTTGCGCTGTCGCCCGCATTGCTATGCAAGGAAATGTTGTTTTTCAGGGTTTCCCGGTCGGTGTATTTCGCGATGCGATGCAGTTGGACGTTATTCGGGACGTCCAGTTTGCCCAGCGCGCACTGCTGCACTGTACTGTTTTCGCACCTGTACACCATGCCGGAGAAGTACACCGATGCCGAACTGCGTGAGTACAGCGCACCGCTGACAATACAACGCGCCACCAGGCTACCTTCACTGAGCGTTGCGGCGATCCCGCCGCGATCAGCTGAAATGGGACGATCGGTTCTCAATTCAACGCTGCAGTCGGCGATGGAGCTGGCGACCACATTGCGGAAGACCAAGATGTCGCGCGCGGCGCAGCGCTCGACGACGCTGTGCTTTAGTTCTCCGCCGATGAGGGCGTAACCGGAGCGGGAATCGGTAATCGTGCAGCGCGTCGCGGTCTCGGCGATCATATTCAAATCCGTCGAGCAGTTGGAAATCGTGCTGTCGACAGCATTCTTGCTGATTAAATGGCCGTCGCTTTCGCAGTTGGTGATCTGGCTGCCGTTGACCTGTCCCGCCAAGTAGAATCCCTGCAGCCGGACGTCGCTAACTTGGGTATCCGCAGCGAGCGCGGAGAACAAATTCATTGGTGCAACTGATGCGATAGAATTTGCCATTGCGACCGCCACCCCGGTTACGAAGCTGCCTGGGAAGGCGCCGGTGAGACCGGTCACGTTCTTCTTGGCTCCATGGCGGATGCAGTAGCCGCCGCCGTCAAAATGACCCTTGAAATGGATATCCGGCCAGACCGTGATGGCACTGCAATCGATATCGGCGGTCTGGAGGAAGTGATAGCCTTGCTGCCCCACCTCGACACACTCCAGCGTCATGAGGTCATGGACCGAGGCCACCCGCAGCGGATCTTGCGCGGTTCCACTGCCAGCCAGTCCTGCCACGCTGGCGCCCGATGGACTGGAGCGTTCGGGCGAGCTGTCGACGCGCGCTGACGACGAGACGTCGTCCTTTGCAGGGGCCGCATCGGTTGCCGGGATGGCGGGTACCATGCGGCTGCATTTCTGCAACGTTGTCAGGATTAGGTCGCGCACCTTCGCGATGTTGTCCGGATGGTTCCAGAGGTAATCCTTCAACGTCAACAGGTCCGACAGGTCGGCCTCGTCGCGGCCATTACTGGCGGCGGAAACCTGGATCAACAGGATAACTTTTTTCAGGCGCCGGTCCGATAGGCGCTCACGGGGATCGTCCTTGAACGTTTGTTCATGACGTTCCCAGATCCCCAGCACGGCATCGATAATCGGCTGACCCAGAGTAACTTTTCTGGCCAGTTTAGTCAGCTCCGTTAACTCGGTGTTGTTCAACGGCTCGGGCGCGCTAGCCACCGCCACCGGCGCGAACAGTTGGGCGCGGCCGGCGGGACTAACCACATCGACGAATACGCGGGCAAGGAAGCGGTCGTACAAAGCGCTCAGGTCTTCCTGTTCGGACGGCAGCTCATTGGAGGCGGCGATCAGGGTCTGCATCGGGACCGTGTCAATGTGGGCGCCGTTGTGGTACTTGCGTTCGTTCAGGATGGTCAGCAGGGCATTCAGGATCGATGAGCTGGCCTTGAAGATCTCATCTAGGAAAGCGACCTTCACGCTGGGCAGGTAACCTGTCGTATTGCGGTGGAAGCGGTCGGCCTTTAATTGCGTGATCGACAGGGGACCGAACAGCTCATCAGGGGTGGAAAACTTGGTCAGCAGGTATTCGAAATAGTCCAGCTCCCCGGGCGGCGAGAAGCACCTGGCCAGGCGGCGCGCCACTTCGCTCTTAGCGGTGCCCGGTGGGCCGATCAGGACCACGTTTTCGCCCGCAATGGCCGCCAGCAGTGCGGTCTTGAGGGTAGTCTCCCGTTCTATCAGGCCATGATTGAGCTGCTTCAGCAAATGTTGAAATCTTTGTTTCATCGTGCACGCCTAAATTTCCGATTTGGAACATTCTATAAGGAAATAGGTCTACCACGCCAGCTAGATCCACTTAGCGGTGTTTTAGCCTGATTGCTGCGCAGCCCGGTGGAAATGGTCTGCGATCAGTTCCTCCAGTATGGCCTTGGCGCGAAACAAAGGCCAGCTACGGCGAGGGATATGATCACACGGAACTAAACAACTACCGTCTCTACACTAAAAAATTCGGTGGACGAATCGATATCCACGAATTTGTCCGGCTTCTTGAACTCCGAGCGCAAGATGAAACGATTGTCATCGCCAAGTCTGTCACTGATGTGTTCGAACTCGATCCACAATCCTCGAAAGAGCGTCACTGTCGAGAGCTGATCTTGAAATATGGATACGAAGGCCTTGCCAAAGGGCGGGTTAATTTGGGGAACAATGCAGAGAGGCCTCATCACGCCTCCCTCGAAATGATCGTCACTACCTTACCCGACTCCGCGAGTTCCTTTCTCAGGCGCGACGCGGCAGCGCGCTCGCGCGCAGCCTCTTTCTCGGCCTTATCTCGCGCATTGAAATGTGCCAATGCGGCCGCCTTATGAGTGTTTATCTGAGCTCTCAATTCGGCGTTGTCGGCGCGCAGCCGCGCGATGACTTCGGTCAAGGTCGTTGGCAGTCCGTTGTGGCCACTCTTAGCCTGTTTGATCAATTCGCGTACACGCGGATAGCGGCATCCCATTTCCATGGCGATCAGAGTACGCGAATGGCCCGCTTCCAGCGCAACATTGGCGACGTTGACTTTCAGTGTTCCCTTAGCCCTGCGGACCTTCAGCTGTTTGTTTTTTGGCTTACCATCTCGCAACCGGTCAATGGCGTCCAGAAAATCCTGCTCGATAGGATCCTGCGGTGGGGCTTCTTTCTTAAGTCTAGGCATGTCCGTTCACCATGATTGACGCCACGCGAGCGTCCAGCGCATCCATGTCAGCGCCGAACTGCTTCAGGATGCCACGGGCCTGGTCCGCACGGAAGCGGATTTCCCGGAACGGGCCGGAGTGCGCGCCAGCCGCACTGGCCTCACGCACGGACACCTCGCACCCCACGTAGCGATCAGACCAGAACTGTTCGTGGCTCCTGTCCATGATCGCACAGGCGCAACCGGAGCATACACTCGGCTCGCGCGTCGCTGTATTGGGCGCCCTGCGCAGCCAGACCGGAGTGTTCGATGCATCATGGCAGCGCATCTTACTGACCCGAGTCGGGCAGCAGATTGCATATGCCGTGAAGAACATCTTAAGATCGTTGCGCTCGGTCCACTCGACGGCTTGCCGCCACTTCTCCGATGTCGGCAGCTCGCCAACGTCGGCACGCAGCTTCGCCAGCGCCTGCTGTAGCTGATCGCCCATCCTTCCTGCCAGTTTGCCTTTTCCAACGACAATGTCGAACACAGCAAGATTGGTCTTTTGGGTGGACATGGAATCAAGTTCGCTCAAAAGCAGCGGGTTACGACCGATGTAGCCGCCTTCCGTCATCGCCAAGCTCATATGATGGAACTGCATCTGAATCGCGGGCAAAAGGCGGGAATCGCAGGCCAGCGCGAATTGGGCCCAAGCCTTGCGCAGCATGTGATTGGTGAAGACCGTTCCCTTGCTTTCGCGCCAGCGTACGAGATCGTTGTCCTCGGTCTTCCGCGCGCTCTCGTTGGGTAGGTCAGACAGGTCGACCCAGCGGCTGATGAAGCGTTTCATCGAACCATTAATCGCTGAAGATGCCATCGGGCCAAGCCGCGTCGAAGCAACACCTAACGTCATGCCACACCGGCTGGCAAGAATTAACCGGTCGGTTTGCGCACATGCACTCCATGGTTTGTGCAAACTGCCGAGAATTTGTAGCGCTCGCACTGCTAGCGGCGTTTCGCTACTTCCCGCAGGACGCATACCCAACACCCAGTCTACCTCACGCGGCAAGCCCTCTTCGGTCTTTGAAATCTGGGATCTGATAACAAACCACTCATATAGGCCAGTGGTGCTAAGCTCCAGGCGTACGCCGCGTGGAAGGCCGGTGGCTTCCTCGGTTCCAGCCAATATCCCCAGCAGTTCCGACACGCGCATTCCAGTGGTCGCCTGCACGATGATTGCAGCAGAGTCTCGCACTGCTTCCCACAATTCCCTGACGCGACCCATTCTTGCATTTTGACGGTCCGATGACCGCTTATATGCCGAATCGAGCGGTTCATGCCACGGCTCACTATCCCCGGGTGGAGCGCTAAACTGAAATTCATCAAGAAATTTATTGGCGCGGCTCATCCTTGCGTCGGCCTTTGTGCCGGCTCTAAAAACAGCCACACCGCTGCCACGAGATCTTTTCATCTTAAGCGTAGTACCGGCGAGTGGGTCGCGCACTACGTCAAGCAACCTAAGTACATCGTCAGCTGGTGTACCGAGAAACCACGTGGCCTTGTTCAGCAAAGGAATCGCTACCTCGTCTGGCAAAGGCTTTATCCATCCCATGGCCTTAGTCGCCACCCCCTTGGCAACGGATTGCGCGCTTTTTCCTTCAAAAGGATGACTTGGCAGCGAATCCAGTCCCATCCTCGCCATCGCATTCCGCTGATTCCAAAGATGCATCAGCGGAGTCAGCGCCCTTCTCGCCGTGCCCACGCTAATCTCCCCGTCACTGGAACGGGTCGATATATACTCCCCGAGCTGGTCAACGTAGTCACGGATCACGGCGGGCGTCAGTTCATTCACATGTTGGTATCCAGAGTCACTCATCCAGGAAAGCAGCCATTTGAGTTCATTGCCGACTCCACCCATAGATCCAGGCGCCGGCTTGCATCCGTCAAATGGCACCACCAGACGAACGAGAGTCAGTATTTGTGCCCAGCGCAAACGCGAAGAGTGCTGAGCGTCGGTAAGTCGGCTGCCGTCAAACAGGACCAATCCCCAGTTAAGAGTGGAACTTGACTTGTGATAACCCGGTGTCGGATTAGAAAAAAACCAGACTCTATCCTTGAACTGGCTATAACCGCTGACTTGATATTCGCCGAGCTCTTCGCCATTCATTTCATAAATCTTTTTCCGTTCCGGCTGCTCGGTATCATTGCCTTGCTGGATTGTGTCCATATTTCTAACCCACATTAGGAAGCCAGGCGGAAATCTCTTGCGACTCCTTCAACACGCCCGGAGGAATCCACGCCCGCAGCGCTGCCAAGTCGGCCAGGACCGGAGTCCAACGTTCGATCCATGTCCGCGCACTCATCGCACCTTGGCTCCGATAGATTGCAGCCTCGAGCGCAGTATAGAACCCGACGCACTGCGGATCGCCCGGATGCGCGACCGCCAGTGCACAGGAAGGACAACCGCCGTAGTCCTTGCACAGCCTACCTTTCTGCTGGTTTGGCCGCGGCGAGTCGAATGGATCAAGACACGAGAAACCCGGGGTCGCGGCTCCCTTGTCCTGTCCAGGCACCAGACGCCTCGGGTCAATTCTCCCTTCCGTTTGCAGCCAACGCTCCCGTAGCACGATGACCTGTCCAATCCGCTCCCTGTAGCGAGCCTTAACGCCGCCGCTTGTGTAATGGGTCCAAGTAGTCGCCGGACTGCCATGGTTACCGACCTTGCGCGCTGCTTCAAGGCTGCCGTTCATGAACTGGACCAGATTGAGAATGGTCGGACGCAACTGGCCCAGCGTAAATGGAGGGAGCTTATTGTCTCTGATGAATTTCTTGAGCGAATACGTCCAAACAACATCGCTCGTTGTTGAACAAATCTTTTCTCCGTCCAAACCAAAACCCTTGGGCCGCTTTGCTCCAACTTGCTGAACGTACACGAACAGACGATCCGCGTGCTCTGGTGCGAGATGCGGTCTAATGCGTGATGTAATATCCCGCAAGCAGAAAAGCACCTGTTTCAAACTAAGTTCAGAGGACACCGCCGAATCCGGATCAAGTAACCGTACCAGATCACGAACGGCCCGCCCCTTCAATCCAACGATCTCAATCGCATCTGTTCCGGCCCGGTCCTTGTTAAAGTCAATGTGCGCCCAATTCAGGCTCAATACCGTATCTGGATTAAAGACGGTGGCGATAGCCAGGAGCACCGCGAATGGTACGAGATCGAGGCCCGATGCGTAGAAGTAGGAATTGATTTCTCTCTGACCGTGCGTACACTGCACAGCCCACCCCAGCGCCGGGTACTTAGCCTGTAACACCTTCAGTTCGGGAATCACGCCAGTACAGGCTTCGTCCACGGCGGCGAGACAGACCGCAAAATCATGGTAGTCGGCCCGAGTATCATTCGTGCCCCTTGCCGGGTCTCGCAGCTTCTTGCGTCCCTCTGCCAGAAACACCTTTGCCTTTTCAAAGCGCTGAATGACGGACAGTACTGCCTTCTCCGCAGCCTCGAGAATCGCCAGCAGTTGCTCGACACCCAGCACTTCCGTTGGCGTTCCTTTTCTGACGGCTCCGACAGGTCCGGGCGGAACCCGCTCGGCGATGCGACGGGCAGCGCGCGCCCACGGTCCAGTGTCAAGTTTATCAAGAACCGCGCGCAATGCACCTAGCGCGTCAGTCACGGTATTGGGATGGAGCGCCTTGGAGCGCAGGCCAGAGCTGGTCAACAAGCTGTCTCTGAACCCGCTCAGGACCTCGTCGTCGATTTCGTCAGGATGCAGCATATGCGTCCATTCCGACTTCAGATATGGGAAGAAATAGCTTCGCAGATTAAATCTACCTCCAATGCGTGATCGCGGCGAGAGCACGTCCCCCCAGCAAAGAAATGCTTCCGCAAACATTGGCTGGAGGTTGGGGAAGCCCAGCAGAAAACTTATGTCCAACTGGTGCGGTGCGCGCCCGCCATTCCGAGGGAATATGGCAGTCAGCGTCGGTGCGCCGGTCTTCGGATCAACACCGTGCGCAATGCGGGTCTGGGTGATGGTCCCGATTTTTTCCGCCTGCTGCACTTTCGCCTTTGCCTGCGCAACATTACTGGCAGCCGAAGATAGCTTCTTGCCTTTGCGCGGCTCAAACTCTTGCGGGGACTTCGGTTCGATTGTCATAGTCCGAGCATCTCTCTTACGTCGAGCAAGCCTGGCTGGTCAGTGAATATTTCTACATGCGACAGATAAGTGTCGATTGTCGTTTGGAGATTTCGATGGCCGAGTTGGGCCTGTATCTTCTTCCATGGCTCGGCGTTGCCGTTGGCTCGCTCGACGTGATAGGTCAGTACGGCATATGTATGGCGCAAATCATGTATCGAGTGCCGTGGCGTCTTGTATGTGAATTTCCTTCCTGTGTCCGGATCGGTTTTCTCGACGATCTCCACCAATCCCAACGACAAGCAAGCCTCCCTGAACATTTTTTGCAGCGCCGCGTTCGTAATAGGCCTTCCAGCGCTGGAGGTATGCTCATGCCCTAGTAGAAGACGCGTCGGCGGGTGTCCGCTCTTGGTCTTGGATGCCCGCAGCGAAGCCGCCCGCTCACCATCCATATACGCATGAACATCCATAACTAGCCAGGCCGGGATCATTACCTGACGCGTCTTGTTCCCCTTACCATGGAGGATGGTGAGCTCCATGCCGACGAAGGGTGCGCAACGGTCAGGACTCAGAGTCATAAACTGCAGCGTGGTCAGGTTGTTGATTTCGCCCAGCCGAAGGCCGACGGCCCATCCTAGATCGCAAATCAGACGATCGCGCGCCATGCGTTGATCGCCATCGCGGGCGTCGGCCTGCGGGCCGACGTGACAGAGCAGGTTTTTCAAATCGCGCGACATCAGTGGATGAATTTTGACGCCAGGCCGCGCTTTTGGAAGGGCCCGATCCCTGCTCTTCATGACGCCAGCGGACCGGGTATGCGCCATGGCGTCCCGATCAACCGGCACCTTGTGATCCGATAACGTCAAACTTGCCCCGATATCACCGTGATACGTACCTCGGTCCAAGCAGTGCTGATAAAAAGCACGTACCACGACCATGGCATCGTGTACGCCAGCCGCACCATAGGCCTTCCCGGTTCTCTGACTGATCGACCCCAGATACGCATCCCTGAAATCGACCCGGTCTTGTTCGCTCGCGTTCAGCCAGTCACGATCAATAGCCTGCAAAAATTGGAACCAACTCTTGAGACCATACGCGGCTTTTGCCCAAGTGTGTGGACTCGGTGTAGAACCTGACTGCACATAGCGCTCGCCCAGGAATCGCGTGGGTCCCTCGAACAAGTCCAGTTTATCCCTTGTTTCCAGAAACAATGCCGGCGCACCTTGCTTCAACTCTGGATTGCCGGTGTTATTGATAAAAAGGACGATCTCCGCTCGAAGAAACACGTTCACCACCTTGTCACTTGATCGAAATTTTCATGAACAAATAATTTATCAGAGTAGAACAAATTACCTATAGATCAAGGGAAAAAAGGAAAATATCTGCACAAATCTAGTGGTTCAATGTTATTGACTTCGAAAAGAAAATTTACTCCTGACTCTCAATGAAAGTAGATCTTAGACTTCGGTTTACATTTCATGCTCGCAACCACGGTAGGGATTGAGCGACACGTTGAACGGGATATCGGGCGAGGCGTTGCGGCTCAGGATGCTGCGGGCCTGTTCATGCGTCACCTGCGTCTTCCAGCCGCGCTGTTCCTCTTCCTCTTGCTCCCAGCCGTCGTCGAACGGCGCGCGCGCGTCGCGCTCGAAACGCCCCTGCAAATTGCTGACGGCGCCGCGCCCCTTGGTGGCCTGCAGTGGCCGGGGCGGCAGCATGGTTTGCTCGAACTGTTCTTCCGCATCGGACATGAGACACCCATAACTACTGTATATTTAAACAGCATTCTAGGTAGATGCGGCGGCAATAGCAAGGCAGATTTGATCCCCGCCCCTCCAGTTACGGCCCGCAAACTGGTATCATGCGAACAAACTTGGGGAGATGTCATCCCCACGCCGCGCGCGCCGATTGCCGCGCCGGCGGGCCTGTAGCGCCCCTGCCCCACCCTACAACTGATCAGGATGCCGCCCGGAGCATGGCGGCGCCCTGACTTACTGACGCGAGCACCCCATGACCCAACCCACACCTGCCCAACCCTTGTCGTTCTGGAGCCGGCTGCCGCTGGCCTTCAGCGCCTTCGTCAACACCTTGTCGGACGCCGGCTACGCCAGCCGCCTGCAGCGCATGAACGACGCCGCCAGCTATCCGCCGGCACCCGTCGCCGCCCCTGCACCGGCGCCCGCCCCCGCGCCGCTGCGCATGGCCACGCCCGACGCCGCCTTGCAGTTGCTGAGCCTGCTGCAACGCGAAGCGCGCCTGATCGACTTCACCCAGGAAAACCTGAGCGCCTATGCCGACGCCGACATCGGCGCCGCCGCCCGCGTGGTGCATGAAGGCTGCGGCAAGGTGCTGCGCGAGCACTTCCATATCGAACCCGTGCGCGCCGAGGCCGAAGGCAGCCGCGTGGTGCTGGAGGAAGGCTTCGACGCGGGCGCCGTGCGCCTGACCGGCAACGTGGTCGGCAAGGCGCCGTTCCGCGGCACGCTGAGCCATCGCGGCTGGCGCGCCACCAACGTGCTGCTGCCGAAACTGGCCGAAGCGCACGACGCCAGTGTGCTGGCCCCGGCGGAGGTGGAATTATGAGCGATCCGCGCTATGCCATCGGCATCGACCTGGGCACCACCCACAGCGCCCTGTCCTACGTGGACCTGGCCGCCAGCGACGGCGAGCAGACCAGCCACGGCGTGCTGGCCGTGCCCCAGCTGACGGCGCCCGGCACGGTCGAGGAACTGCCGCTGCTGCCCTCGTTCCTGTACCTGCCGCACGCGGATGAACTGGCGCCCGGCGACCTGAGCCTGCCCTGGGCCCAAAGCGCCGCCGAACAGACCGCCGTCGTCGGGGAGATGGCGCGCAGCCGTGGCGCCACCACGCCGATCCGTCTGGTGTCGAGCGCCAAGAGCTGGCTGTGCCACCCCGGCGTGGACCGCCGTGGCCCCATCCTGCCCAACGACGCGCCCGAGGAAGTGACGCGCGTATCGCCGCTGGACGCCTCCACCCGCTACCTCGCGCACCTGCGGGCGGCGTGGGACGCGGCCCACCCGGACGCGCCGTTCGCGCAGCAAGCCGTCACCGTCACCATCCCCGCCTCGTTCGATCCGGGCGCGCGCGAACTGACGGCCGACGCGGCCCGCGCCGCCGGCTACGACGCGCTCACGCTGCTGGAGGAACCGCAGGCCGCGCTGTACAGCTGGATCCAGGGCAGCGCCGGCCGCTGGCGCAAGGAGGTCAAGCCGGGCGACGTGATCCTGGTGGTGGACGTGGGCGGCGGCACCAGCGACTTCTCGCTGATCGCCGTGCTGGAACGGGACGGCGTGCTGGAACCGCACCGCGTGGCCGTGGGCGACCACATCCTGCTGGGCGGCGACAACATGGACCTGGCGCTGGCCCACCTGGTGGCGCGCAAGCTGTCCGCCAACGGCACCACGCTCGACGCCTGGCAGATGCGCGCGCTCACCTACGGCTGCCGCGCCGCCAAGGAAGCCCTGCTGGCCGACGCCGACGCGGCCACCTGGCCGATCGTCGTCCCGAGCCGTGGTTCCAAGTTGATCGGCGGTTCGATCCGCACCGAACTGACGCGCGAGGAAGTGAGCACCTTCATCCTCGACGGCTTCTTCCCCGCCGTGGAAGCGTCGGCCCGGCCGGCCGTGCGCACCCGCGCCGGCCTGACCCAGCTTGGCCTGCCGTATGCGCAGGACGCCGGCATCACGCGCCATCTGGCCGCCTTCCTGGCGCGCCAGTTGGGCGCGACGGCGGAGCTGGAAGGCTATGCCGGCCGCCAGAACGCGGACGCCACCTTCCTGCATCCGACGGCCGTGCTGTTCAACGGCGGCGTGTTCAAGTCCGAGCTGCTGGCCCAGCGCGTGATGGCCACCCTCAACGACTGGCTGTACATGGAAGGCGCGGAGCCGGCCCGCATGCTGGGCGGCGCGGACCTCGACCTGGCTGTGGCGCGCGGCGCCGCCTACTACAGCTACGTGCGGCGCGGCAGCGGCGTGCGCATTCGCGGCGGCACGGCCCGTTCCTACTACGTGGCGATCGAGTCGGCCATGCCGGCCATTCCCGGCATGGAACCGCCGATCCAGGCCCTGTGCGTGGCGCCGTTCGGCATGGAGGAAGGCGCGGAGATGGAACTGCCGGCGCAGGAATTCGGGCTGGTGGTGGGCGAGCCGGTGCAGTTCCGCTTCTTCGGTTCGTCCGTGCGGCGCCAGGACCAGATCGGCGATCTGCTCGACAGCTGGCTGCCCGACGAGCTGCAAGAACTGAACGAGATCGCGGCCACGCTGTCGCCGGAAGGCCGCCAGGCGGGCGACGTGGTGCAGGTCAAGCTGCACGCGCTGGCCACGGAATCGGGCACGCTGGAACTGCTGGCCGTGGCCAACGACGGCCAGCGCTGGAAGGTGGAGTTCGACGTACGCGCAGGAGCCACAGTCTGACAATGGCCCACTACCTCGTCAGCATCGACCTGGGCACCACCAACACGGTGCTGGCTTATTCGGCGCTGGGCGCCGCGCCGGAGACGGCGCAGATCCAGCTGTTCGACATCGAACAGCTGGTGGCGCCGGGCGAGGTGGCGCCGGCCGCGCTGCTGCCGTCGCTGCGCTACCATCCGGCCAAGGGCGAGCTGGCCGACGGCGAACTGCAACTGCCGTGGCGGCAGGACGACGTGGCTGGCCTGGCGCAGGTGGTCACGGGCCGGCTGGCCCGCGTGCTGGGCGCGCAGGTGCCTGGGCGGCTGGTGGCCAGCGCCAAGAGCTGGCTGTCCCATCCCGGCGTGGACCGCATGGCGCCCATCTTGCCGTGGGGCGCCGAGGAAGGCGTGCCGCGCGTCTCACCGGTGGCGGCCAGCGCCAGCTATCTGGCCCATTTGCGGGCCGCATGGAACACGCGCTTCCCGCAACAGCCGCTGGAACAGCAGCAGCTGGTGCTGACCATCCCCGCCTCGTTCGATGAAGGCGCGCGCGCGCTGACGCTGGAAGCGGCGCGCATGGCCGGCCTGCCCGGCCTGCGCCTGCTGGAGGAACCGCAGGCGGCCTTCTACGACTGGCTGTTCCGCCATCGCGCCACGCTGGGCGAGGAACTGGCCGACACCCGGCTGGTGCTGGTGTGCGACGTGGGCGGCGGCACCACCGACTTCAGCCTGATCAAGGTGGAGCTGGTGGACGGCGTGCCGCAATTGAGCCGTATTGGCGTGGGCAACCACCTGATCCTCGGCGGCGACAATATGGACTTGGCGCTGGCCCACCTGGCCGAGAGGCGCATGGCCGCTGGCGCGGCTGGCAATGCGGGCAACACCGGCGAGGTTGGCAACGCTGACAACCCCACCCGCCTGTCCGCCGGCCGCCTGGCGCAGCTGACGGAACGCTGCCGCGCTGCCAAGGAACAACTGCTGGCCGCCGATGCGCCCGAGCGCGTCACGGTCACGCTGCTGGGCGCCGGTTCGCGCCTGATCGGCGGCACCCGCTCGGTGGAATTCACGCGCGAGGAAGTGGAACGGCTGGTGGTCGATGGCTTCTTCCCCATGGGCGCGGTGGACGAAGGCGCGCGGCGCGGCCGGGGCGCCATCGTCGAATTCGGCCTACCTTATGCGAGCGACCCGGCCATCACGCGCCACCTGGCCAGCTTCCTGCAACAGCACGCGGGCGCCACGCGTGCCGCGCTGGGCCTGGCCGACGATGCGCCGGTCCCGATTCCAGATACCTTGCTGCTCAACGGCGGCGTGTTCCGCGCCGACGCGCTGGCGCGCCGTCTGCAGGCTACGCTGGCGCAATGGCGCGGCCAACCGCTGCGCGTGCTCCACAACGACAATCCAGACGTGGCCGTGGCCCGTGGCGGCGTGGCCTACGCGCTGGCCCGACGCGGCGCGGCGCCCGCCATCACGGGCGGTTCGGCGCGCAGCTACTTCCTGGTGCTGGACGAGGAACAGCGCGCGGACAAACCCTGCCGCGCCATCTGCATCCTGCCGCGCGGTACGGCCGAGGGCAGCGAAGTGCTGCTGTCGGAGCGCAGCTTCGCTTTGCGATTGGGGCGGCCAGTGCGCTTCCACCTCGCATCCTCCACCGCGCAATCGGGCGCGGCGCCGCTGGCCGGCGAGATGGTGGATTTGAACCAGGGCGACTACGTGCGCCTGCCCGCCATGGCCACCGTGCTGCGCGACAGCGGCAGCGCGGCGCGCAAGGAAATTCCCGTGCAACTGGCCACCTCGCTGAGCGAAGTGGGCACGCTGGAAGTGCACTGCGTGGCCGTCGCGGACGCGGGCGGCACCCAGCCGAAAGGTGCGCCGCATGATCAGCCGCATGCCCAGCCGGAAGGCCAGCCGCAACAACGCTGGCTGCTGGAATTCCAGCTGCGCGAAGCGAGCGCGCCGAACGCGGACGCCAGCGCGGCGCCGGACGCGCAACCGGCGGCCTCCCATCCGGGTCTGGCCGTGGCCATCGAAAAGATCGACCGCATCTTCGGCGCCCGCGCGCAGCAGGTCGAATTGAAGGAGGTGCGCCAGTTGCGCACCCAGCTCGAAAACGCGCTGGGCAGCCGCGAAAAGTGGGCCACGCCGCTGCTGCGCCAGTTGTTCGACGCGCTGCTGGCGCGCGCCAAGGGCCGGCGCCGTTCGGCCGACCATGAGCGCGTGTGGTTCAACCTGTGCGGCTACTGCCTGCGTCCTGGCTTCGGCTACACGCTGGACGAATGGCGCATCGAGCAGTTGTGGGCCCTGTTCGAGACGGGCGCCCAGCATCACAAGGACAGCCAGGTGTGCGCGGAATGGTGGACCATGTGGCGCCGCGTCTCGGGTGGACTCGATGCGACGGCGCAGTTGCGCATCCTCGACGATTTCGCCTTCAACGTGCAGGCCGACGCGCAGGAACGGGGCCGCCGGCCACACACGCTGGTCGATGGCAGCGACGACGACATGCTGCGCCTGGGCGCCTCGTTGGAACGCATCCCCGGCAACTACAAGGCGGAGATCGGCGCCTGGATGCTGATGCAACTGGAACAGGCCACGACGGCGCTGCAACGCACGGCGGCGGCCAAAGGCGGCGCGGCCGCGCGCTCCAGCAGCGCGAAGGCCGATGCCACGGCCAAGGCGGAAGCGGCGCAGGCCCGCTACCTGTGGGGCCTGAGCCGCGTGGGCGCGCGCCAGCCTTTCCACGGCAGCGCGCACGACGTGGTGGCCACGGCCACCGTGGCGCAATGGCTGGCCGTCATCCTGGCGCTGGACTGGAAGAAGGTGGAACCGGCCGGCTATGCGGCGGCCCATCTGGCGCGCATGACGGGCGACCGTTCGCGCGACGTGGACGAGGCGTTGCGGGCCGAGATCCTGCGGCGCTTGTCGGCCGTGGGCGCGCCCGCCAACTGGAGCGCCATGGTGCGCGAGGTGGTGCAGCTGGACCAGGCCGACGAGAAACGCCTGCTCGGCGACGCGCTGCCGCCGGGCTTGAAGCTGATCGCATGATCCCGCCGCCGGCACATGACCGGCGCCCATCAAACCGGCCCCCGCGCTCCCGTCACATACCCTTGCTGCTGTCCGACGAAGCCATCGAAGGCCGCGATCAGCGGCGCGAACGCGGCGGGCCGGCCTTCGAGCTGCTGCAGCGCGTAGCAGGTCGCCTCCAGCGTCGAAAGCTGGTCGGGCAAATGGGCTTTGCGGATCAGGTAGTGCGAGGGTGGCGTGTCGCGCAGCGGCAGGCGCGGCAAGCCTTGCAGGGCGGGGTTCAGGTACAGCATCTTGCGGCTCTTGCGCCATGTCCCGTCCAGCACCACGAGCCGCAGGCGTTCCGGCTCGGCACACCACGCGGGGTCGAACGGTGCGGACGGCACCATGACCGGCCCGCCCGCCTCCACCGTCTCGGGATACAGCAGCACGGGCCGGCGCCCATCGGCCGTCAGCCACGACGCCAGCGCGGCCGGCGCGAACGCCTCCCCCACTTCCATCCGGCTGCGCGCCAGGCTCAGATGCAGCAGCCGCGCGCTGCCCTTGGCGTTCGCCACTTCCATCGGGTGTTGCAAAATAAGGACATCAACAGCGTTGTCGAGTGGCGTCACCCAGCGGCAGATGCAGGCCGATTGCGCGCGCAGGCAGGTGGCGCACATGGCGCGGCGGTGTCCACCCGCCGCATCGGGATTCAGAGGGTATGTCATAGCGCGACATTGTACCGAAGCGCCACCCTCGCATTGGCCATGCGGCAAGGAAAGTGTGCCGCTTAAAAGAATTATTGAAACAACAAAATAACCAACACGAAAACAGTGTTAAAAATAGTTCTCAAAATATTAATCATGCAATAGAAATCATGTAAGCCTCTGCTTATACTGGGTGGGCCAAACGGGCACAGTCTGCGTCTTCCCCCGCTCATACCAACACCAATCAACCGGAGGCATTCATGAAAACCCTACCCCGTCTGCTCGCCGTGGCCGCCGCGCTGGCCGCCATGCAATCCGCCGTCGCCGTCACGCTGCCGATCAATACCTACACCGCTTTGCCCGGCACCACCGTGGCGGCCGAACCGCAACTGGCCGGCGTTGTGCTGGAAGACCAGGTGCAGGCCTTCTCGTTCAACAATGGCAGCGGGATCGTGTCGGGCACGGTGCAGTCGCGCGTGGTGCGTTCCAGCGTCGACGGCACGCTGGACTTCTACTGGCGGGTGATCAGCGACCGCAGCTCGGCCGGCGATATCGGTTCGTTCCGGCTCGGGAACTTCATCGCGCCCGAATATAACGCGAACTGGCGCAGCGACGGCCTCGGCAACGTGGCGCCCGATTCGGCCTACCGCTTCGGCACGCCACTCGTGGGCTACGTCAACTACATCTTCGGTCACACGCAGGGCGATCCCTACCTGACGCCGGGGTCGGAATCGTACTTCATGTTCCTCGATACCACCGCCACCAACTACGGCAAGACGGCGGTGTACGACCTGACCGATCCGGGGCAGGGCCACATTACGACCAGCTATGCCACCTTTGCCCCGGCCGTGCCGGAGCCGTCCACCTACGCCATGCTGCTGCTTGGCCTGGCCGGCGTGGGCGTGGTGGTCGCCCGGCGGCGCAGCTAGGCGCAGTCAGGCACCTTCAGGCCCGATTTGGCGCGGTTGAACGCGACCAAGCGCCGCTACGCATTGGCGGCGGGCGGCGCAGCGCCCAGCAAGTCTTCAAGGCTGGCCAGCGTGGCAGGGTCTTTGACGACAGCGCGCAGCCATAAATGCAATGGCTGCTCGCCCCAGCCGGCCGCCTTCTCGGCCAGATAGGCCACGGGGCTATGCGGCTCGGTGCGCCGGAAGAAGTCGGCGACCAGCCGCAACTGGGCCAGTGCCTGGTCGCGGCTGCGCAGCGGTTCTCCCGGCTGTGATCTGCCATAGCCCGTTGCCTGACGCAGGTCGTCACTACGCGCCCCTTCCATCTGGCCGTCCGACTCCCCCGCGAGCACGCCACCGGCCAGCGGTGCGACGAAATGGATCAGGCCCTGCAGCGCCTCGCGGGCGGCGGTGAAGGCCGGGCCGTCCACGCCAAGACGCGCATCCACGGCCTGCTCCAGATCGGCCAGCGTGGCCAGGCAGTATTGCGCGTCCGCCAGCAAGGCCGCGTTGTAGCCGGCGCTGTTACGGCGCCGCTGCGCGTCCAGATCGGCCAGCGCGAGGCCGGCGTCGGGCGCGCTGCCCCAGCCCTGGTTGTCCGCGCCGCCGCTGCCTGCGGCACGCTGGCGCGCCGCGTCGAAGTCGGCCCAGGTGTAGCCCATCTCCTCCGTCACGGCCATATCCCGCAACAGTTGTGGCGTGCGTGCCAGCAGCCAGCCAAGGTTGCCCACGCGCTGCTCGAACTGGCCATCATCGGCCAATGGATAGAGCCCGTCCCAGTAGTGTTCGCACAGGCCGGCCAGCACGGCGAAGCCATCGCCCAGGCCGCGCAAGCCGCGCGTCTTGGCATGGGCTTCGGCCAGCCAGACGGCCAGTCGCAAATCCTTGCTCTTCGATTCGATCAACCGCGCGCAGCGGCTGCCGACGAAGCCCCAGTCGGCCTCCTTCAGCGCGACCACCCATTCGCCCTGGTCGAGCGTGGGATCGTCGTAGGTGCGGGCCTTGGCGATGTCATCGAGTTCGCTGCTGAACGACAGGTCTTCGCCGCAGGTTTGCGCGGCGCTGATGGGGAGAAGCAGTTGCGCGATGCTGAACATGGCTGGCCTCCGGCTTATTTGACGGTGTATTTGAACTGGCCGTTGCGGGCGCCGGCCTTGATTCTGGCGATGGCCGCGCCTTCGGCCATGCGCGCCAGCACGGCTTCCGCGATCTCGGGCAGCAGCGTGCCGTTCAGGATGTGGTCCACGCTGCGCGCGCCGGAATCGACTTCGGTGCAGCGGGCCAGCACCGCTTCCACCAGCGACGGCTCGTAGCTGAATTCGGCCTGGTGGTTGTCGCGCACGCGCTGGCCTATGCGCGCCAGCTTGAGGCCGATGATGCTGGCCAGCGCCTCATCGCCGAGCGGATAGAACGGCACGATCTTCAGGCGCCCTAGGAAGGCCGGCTTGAAATGCCGCATCAACTGGGGCCGCAACAATTCCTCCAGTTCCGCCGGCGCGGGCTGGGCGCCGGCCGGCTTGTTCAGGCAGGCCTGCATCATGGCCGCCGAACCGACGTTGGACGTGGCGATGATGATGGTGTTGCGGAAGTCGATCTCGCGTCCTTCCGCGTCGTCCATCACGCCCTTGTCGAACACCTGGAAGAACAGTTCCGTCACGTCCGGGTGGGCCTTCTCGATCTCGTCCAGCAGCACCACGCTGTAGGGATTGCGGCGCACCGCCTCGGTCAGCACACCGCCCTCGCCGTAGCCCACATAGCCGGGTGGCGATCCTTTCAGGCCGGAGACGCTGTGCGCCTCCTGGTATTCGCTCATGTTGATGGTGATCAGCTTGCGCTCGCCGCCATACAGCAGATCGGCCAGCGCCAGCGCCGTTTCCGTCTTGCCGATGCCGGACGGGCCGACGAACAGGAACACGCCCTTCGGCTTGTCCGGATCGTCCAGGCTGGCGCGCGCCGTGCGCACGCGCTGGGCCACGGCCGCCAGCGCATGGTCCTGACCCACGATCCTTTCGCACAGCGCCTCGCGCAGGCGCAGCACGGTGCGGATTTCATCCTTGACCATCCTGCCGAGCGGGATGCCGGTCCAGCCGGCGACCACGCCCGCCACCACGCCGGCATCGACCTCCAGCGGCGCCATCACCGCGCCGTCCTGCCGGGCGGCCAGCTTGTCCCTGGCCGCGCGGGCCTCCGCCGCATTGCCCTCGCCCTCCAGCCGCACGATCTCGGCGTGCAGCGCCTGCTCGCCTTCCCAGCGCGCGCGCTGGCGCGCATGTTCTTCGCGCTGGGCTTCGTGCGCCTCGCGCAGTTGCCGCATGCGTGCGGCGGCGCCGATTCCGCCAGCCCCGCCGCCCTCGCCATCGCGTTCCAGCGCCGCGATTTCGGCGCCGCTGCGCTCCTGGGCGCGGGCCGCCGCCTCCACCGCCACCGGCACGGCATGCCGGCCCAGCGCCACGCGGGCGCAGGCCGTGTCCAGCACGCCCACCGCCTTGTCCGGCAACTGCCGCCCGCTGATGTAGCGGTGCGACAGCCGCACGGCCTCCGTCACGGCTTCGTCGCGGATGCGGATGCCGAAGTGGCCCTCCATCAGTGGCACCATCGCGCGCAGCATGGCGCAGGCGATCTCCTCGGACGGTTCCTCGACCTTGACCACCTGGAAGCGCCGCGCCAGCGCCGCGTCCTTCTCGAAGTACTTCTTGTACTCGCCCCACGTGGTGGCGGCGATGGTGCGCAGCTCGCCCCGCGCCAGGGCCGGCTTGAGCAGGTTGGCCGTGTCGTTCTGCCCGGCCTGGCCGCCCGCGCCTATCATGGTGTGGGCCTCATCGATGAACAGGATGATGGCGTGCGGGCTTTTCTTGACCTCGTCGATCACATTCTTCAGGCGGTTCTCGAACTCGCCCTTGACGCTGGCGCCGGCCTGGAGCAAACCCATGTCCAGCGTGTGGATGGCCACGCCCTGCAGGGTGTGCGGCACATCGTTGGCCGCGATGCGCAGCGCCAGCCCTTCCACCACGGCCGTCTTGCCCACGCCCGCCTCGCCGGTCAGGATGGGATTGTTCTGGCGGCGCCGCATCAGGATGTCGATCAACTGACGGATTTCCATGTCGCGCCCGATGACGGGATCGACCTTGCCATCACGGGCCAGCTGCGTCAGGTTGCTGGTGTACTGGTCCAGCGCCGGCGTGCGGGCCGCCACCTGGACGACGGGATCGGCATCCAATTCCTCAACCGGGGCCGCCGACATGGGCAGCGCTTCCTGCGAGCCATCCGTGTATTTTTCCAGCTGGTGCTTCAAGCCTTCGAGCGGGAAGCGGCCGAACTGGCGCGAGGCGCGCGCGGCCAGCTGGGCCAGTTCCGGGTCCGTCAACAGCGCCAGCAACAGGTGCGCGCTGCGGATCGCGTGCGGCTGCGCCGTGGCCAGCGATGCGATCAACCAGCCATGTTCGAGCAGCGCGGACAAGTGGGGCGAGAACACGGGCGTGCGGCTGCTGCCGCTGCGGAAGCCCGACACTTCGCGCCGC
The DNA here is from genome assembly GCF_058801745.1 of Rugamonas sp. GW822-FHT03B10. Lineage (NCBI taxonomy): Bacteria > Pseudomonadati > Pseudomonadota > Betaproteobacteria > Burkholderiales > Oxalobacteraceae > Rugamonas > Rugamonas sp. GW822-FHT03B10. The sequence goes on from NZ_JBXANP010000009.1 coordinate 23,511, forward strand.
AAATCCGCGTCCAGGCCCGTCAGGCTGATGTCGCAGCGGCGGGCGATGACGGCGACGTCGCTGCGCTCCTGCTCCAGCAAGGCGAGGAACAAGTGTTCCACGTCCACTTCATATTGCCCCAGCCCGACGCAGATGGCGGCGGCGCGGGTGGCGGCCTGGCGAGTGGTGTCGTTCAGTTTTCCGATCAGCGTCTTCAGGTTGATGCCCATGCTGTCGCTCCGCGAACGTGAGATTTGAGGGGACGGGAGGAACAAGAACCAGCCCCTCGCCGTTACCCGTCATTCCCGCGCAGGCGGGAATCCATAGAACTTAAGCGTTTGCGCAGCGCGCGCGCCCTATGGGTACCCGCCTTCGCGGGAACGACGGGTCTGACTTAATGGCGAGGATCAGACCACGCGGTTGCTGGACAGGTCCCAGCCGCCGGACGTGTTGCCGCCAGCGCCGCCGCTGATGCGTTGCTGGGTGTACTTCCAGCGCACCTTGGAGAACTTGAAGCCCACCTGCTCGGCCAGGATGTCGCCCTCCTCCACGGACGGCGTGACCTGGCCGATCAGCACATTGTCGATTTCGATCTCGAAGTACTTGACCCGCTCGCCCTGGGCGTCGGCCCGCATGAATTCGAACTTGGCCTTGGGGATGGTCTTGCCGGCCGAGCAGGTCTGCAGCAGGATGGGCGAGGACAGGTCGGCCAGTTTGCTGATCACGATGTCGCGATGCTCGCAGCGCTCGGCCGTGTGGCCGCCGCCGGTGGAGGCGGTGGCCGATTTCGGCTGCTCCACGCCCCAGTTGACCGATTTGCATTCGATCCAGTCCTTGTGGCGGTCGTCGGCCGACTCGCCCTTGATGCCTTCAATGTACAGGTAGACGTCGATTGCCATTGCGCGCTCCTCGTTCGTTGGTTGGGAAAGCTTCAGGTGTTGGTCGACTGCGGCAGCTCCGCGACCAGTCGGAGGGAAACGGACAATTCGTCGAGCTGGAAGTGCGGCCGCAGGAACGACACGGCGCGGTACACGCCGGGCCGCCCCGCCACCTCGTGCACCTGCACCGACGCCTCGCGCAGCGGGAACTGGGCCTTCTGCTCCTGGCTGGCGTTATCGTCGAGCAGCACGTACTTCATCAGCCAGCGGTTGAGGAAATCCTCCACGTTGGCGACCGCGTTGAAGCTGCCGATCTTGTCGCGCATCATGGCCTTCATGTAGTGGGCGATGCGCGAGACGGCGAAGATGTACTGCAGCTGCGACGACAGCACGGCGTTGGCGTTGGCCGCCTCCGAGTTGTACTTGCGCGCCTTCTGGGTGGACTGGGCGCCGAAGAAGGCGGCGTAGGCCGTGTTCTTGCAGTGCACGAGCGAGATGAAACCGAGGTCGCTCAGCTCCTTCTCGCGCCGGTCCGTGATGGCCACCTCGGTCGGGCACTTGAGCGCGACCTCGCCCTCGTCGGTCTTGAAGGTGTGGGTGGGCAGGTCGTCCACCAGGCCGCCGCCCTCCACGCCACGGATGGCCGCGCACCAGCCGTAGTCGTCGAAGGCCTTGGTCAGCTTGGCGCCGAAGGCATAGGCCGCGTTGCACCACAGGTACTTGTGGTGGTCGGTGCCGTCCACCTCCTCGACGAAATTGAAGCCTTCCACCGTGGTGCCATCGACCGGGTTGAATGGCAGGCGCCCCAGGAAGCGCGGCAAGGTCAGGCCCACGTAGCGCGCATCCTCCGATTCGCGGAACGCCTTCCACTTCGCGTATTCCACCGTGTCGAACACCTTGGCCAGGTCGCGCGGCTTGCCGAGGTCGGCATAGCCTTCCAGCCCGAACAGCTCCGGCGCGGCCGAGGCGATGAACGGCGCATGCGAGGCCGCCGCCACGTGCGACATCTGCTCGATGAAATACATGTCCTCGGGCTGGCGCGAGATTTCGAAGTCGCCCAGCAGGGCCGCGTACGGCGCGCCGCCGAAGGTGCCGAATTCCTCCTCGTAGACCTTCTTGAACATGGTGCTCTGATCGAACTCCAGCGCGGTCTGGAAATCCTTCACCAGCTCGCGCTTGGTGGCGTTGAGCATGCGGATCTTCAGCCCCTGGCCGGTGGCCGAATTCTTCACCAGGTAGTGCAGCCCGGTCCAGCTCTGCTCCAGTTTCTGGAACGCGGGGGCATGCATGATGGCGCTTAACTGGCTGGAGATCAGCCGGTCCAGCTCCGCCACGCGCGCGTCGAGCGTGGCCGACAGATTGTTCGACACCACCACCGTCCCGCGCAGCACCTGGCTGACCAGTTCCGAGATGATGTCCTTGGCGCGCGCGTGTTCGGTGCCGGACTTCGCGACCTTGCTGCGCTCGACGATCTGGTCCAGCAGCTTATCGGCGTCGAACGCGGCGTCGAACGCGGCATCGGGCACGACGGCGGCTTGCGCCGCTTGTAATTGGGCGGACATGGCGTCACTCCTTGCTGGGCTGGTCGGAACGGAGGGCGGACAGCTGGTCGGTGTTGTTGAGCACCTCGGTCAGGATGTCCTCCAGCTTGTCGTTGCCGGCCAGCTTGTTGCGCAGGTCGGCCAGCTTGCCGCGCGCCTCCAGCAGCTCGCGCAGCGGCGCCACCTGCTGCACCACGGACTCGGGCCGGAAGTCGGCCATCGAGCGGAAGCGCAGTTCGACAGCGAACGTGCTGTCGTCGCCACTGAGCTGGTTGGGCACCTGGAAGCGCGCCACCGGCTCCACCCCGCCCAGCACCTCGTCGAAGTTGCCGCTGTCGACGTTGACGAACTTGCGGTCCTTGAGGCGCTTTTGCTCCACGTCCGGATTGCCGCCGAAGTCGCCCACCACGCCGACCACGAACGGCAGCTCCTTGTTCTCCATCGCGTCGCCGATTTCCACGTCGTAGGTCATCTGCACGCGCGGCGCGCGCACCTTGCTCAGACGCTTCTGTACGCTGTCTCCATTAGCCATGATCGCTCCCGGATTATTTGAGGCCGCCGAACGGATCGGTGCTGGCCGACGCGTTATCGGGCTTGTCGGCCGGATGATGCGCGGTGGACCTCGCGCTCCGCCGCGTATGGACCGGCACATGCCGCGGCGCCGGCGGCACCAGCACGTCTTCGCCCAGGCTGGCGCGCAGCAGGCTGGCCAGGTCCTGCGCCTCCGACCGCAGCGAACCGTTCAGATTGTTCTGCCGGCTCAGGTCCGTCAACGCCTTGGTCGACAGCCGCAGGCCGCTGACGGCCACGATGCTGTTGCCCAGCTTGTCGTTCGGATCGCGCTGCAACGCCTCCAGCGCGTTGGCGATGGCCTCGCCGTAACTGGCGCGGTCGAACTTCATTTGCGCCAGGTGCAGCCACGGCTGCTTGTCGGCCGGATAGGTGCTGGCCGCGCTCTTGAGGATCACTTGCGCCTTGTCGGCCTGGCCGGCGGCGACGGCCGTGTCGGCCTCGGCCAGCGCCCGGTCCAGTGTGACCGGTTGCGCGCGCTCGGCGCGCACTTGTTCACCATCGGTGGCGCACGCGGACAGCAGCACCGCGCAGGCGAGGACGGGTAGAGATGTTCGGATCGGATTCATGATTTGCTCCCTGGTGGAACGAATGTGGAGAGGCGGACGGGGTGGAGGCCATTATTCATCAATGGTTGAGGCCGCAATTGCGCGCGCTCAAGGCAAGTTGCATTGCGCGTCAGGGCGCCGGCTATCGCGCTCCGGACTGATCTGGCGCAGTGCGGCGCGGGCGGCCCGGCATGGCGCGCCCGGCGCCGCCGGCAAGGTGCGCGGCCCTTGCGCGGCCGCAAATCCCGACCAGGCCGCTTTGGTTCTAATGGCAAGGTCGCCTGGAGAAGCCATGAACCGACCACCCCATGCCCTGCTGTGCCTGGCCGCCGTGCTGACGTTGTCGGGTTGTGCCGCCGGCTCGATCGCCAGCACGGCGCTGGAGATGATCGGCGTGCGCAAGCCGCCCGAACTGCCGGACGCGCAAAAGCCGCCGCGCAACGTCGCGATCCGGCTGCACGCGAGCCCCAACCTCAACACGGATACCGACGGTCATCCGCTGGCGTTGGTGGCGCGCATCTACAAGCTGCGCCAGGACGCCACGTTCCGCCAGATCGGTTACGGCAGCTTCCTGAACGCTCACACCGAACACGAGCTGTTGGGCAATGACTTGCTGGAGGTGAAGGAAGTGTTGCTGGTGCCCGGCCAACACTACGATGTAGTCGAGAAGGTGACGCGCGAAGCGGCGTACATCGGCGTGGTGGCCCTGTTCCGAGCGCCGGCCGAACAGCGCTGGCGCATGGCGTTCGCGGCCACCGACGCGGAGAGGGACGGCATCACCATCGGCGCCCACGCCTGCGCGCTGAGCGCGGGTAGCGGCGCCCAACCGGACGGCGGCGCGCCGGTGAGCCAGCCACTGGCGCCCGTACGCTGCCGATAGTTCTTTGATGACAGGAGCAACCATGAGCAAACCGTCGAAGGTTCTTTGGGCCCAGGGCCAATTCTTGCTGCCTCAACATTTCCAGCAACAAGACCGCTACCATGAAGCATGCCTGTCTCAAATCACCAGCACATTACAGCCCTATTTATGGGGCGTGCGGGGCGTGACATGGGACCGGGAAGCCCTGAAGATCAACAAATTGCGCCTACTCGCCTTGTCGGCGATTTTTCACACTGGCGACATCGTTGACGCACCGGACAACGATCCCCTGCCCGCCGCCATCGACCTCAGTGCCTTGCCATCGGACGTACAAGACATCACCTACTACGCCGCCATGCCCGACTGGACTGGCGGCAGCAACGTCACGCCGCACGGCGGCCCCGGCGCACGGACGCGCTACAGCCAAACGGAACGGGCGACGGCCGATCAGTTGGCGGACGGCGATCCGAAACCGATACGCTACCTGAGGAAGAACATCATCCTGATTTCAAGCCTCACCCCACTGGGGGATTATGATTGCTTCCCCATCATCAAGCTGCGGCGGGCCGTCTCCGGCGGCTTCGAGAAGGACACCTCGTTCATTCCCCCCAGCCTGTCAGTCGACAGCGCGCCAGCCCTGCTAGCCGGACTCACGCAACTGCTGGAGGCTTTGCAGGCCAAAGCCGATTCGCTGCAAGGAACTTTGCGCGAACCGCGCCCCAACGTGATCGAATTCCGCTCCGCCGACGTCGCCTCGTTCTGGCTGCTGCACACGGTGAGCACCCACGCCACCGCATTGACGCATTACCTGCACAACCCCGGACTGCATCCCGAACGGCTGTTTGAAGCGCTGTTGAGTCTGGCTGGTGCGCTCATGACCTATTCCAAAATGTTTTCGATTACCAATGTCCCCAAATACCTGCACGACGACATCGGCGCCTGCTTCGCAGACCTGGACGCCATGATCCGGACGCTGCTCGACACTGTGATCTCCGCCAAGTGCTTCCCGATTCCGATCCAGGAGAACAAGACCTGCTTCCACAGCGGCATGCTCGACTCCGGCAAGCTGGACCAGCACACCACGCTCTATCTGGCGGTCAGCGCCACTATGCCGGCGCTCGAACTGGTTGACGTGGTGCCGCGCAGGCTCAAGATCGGCGCGCCGGACGATGTCGAAAAATGCGTGATGGCGGCGCTGCCGGGGATAAACCTTCTGCACGTGCCGCAAGTGCCGGCCAGCATCCCGGTGCGGCCCGACACCTACTATTTCGCGCTGGAGGCCAAAGGCAAGTTGTACGAACAAATGCTGAAGGCGCAGTCGATCACGATCTACGCGCCGAAAGGATTCGACGACCTGCGGCTGGACCTGCTGGCGGTGACGGCATGAATACGTCCACCGACCGACGGACCTCGTCCACACTCACAGGCAACCAGCGCCGGGACGACCGCCCCCGCGAAGGGCACGTGAAGTCGTTGCTGGATCTGCTGCAAGACGGGCTCTACCTCTTGTTCATGTTGCAGAACGGTGCGAAGCCGCCGCATCAGCTCGCCGTGGAAGAGCGCGCGGCGGCGTCGCGCGGTGCGATGCCTGGTCCGCAGACAGCGGAAATGGCCTCGGATGCGAAACACCAGCCATCCGGCGCATTAGACGCGGGAACATTGGACGCCAAGCTACTCAAGCAAAAGATCGACGACTTCCTGGCGGAATTTGACCGCGAAGCGCGCAAGATTCGCGCCAATGGCGATGACATCCTGGCCGCCAAGTATGCGTTCTGCGCGGCCTTCGACGAAATGGTCCTGCGCGCCAGGCTGATGATGAGTGAATACTGGGCCGAGCACCCTCTGCAACTCTCGGTGTTTGGCGATCAACTGGCGGGCGACCACTTCTTCGACCGGCTGGAAGCGCTGCGCAGCAAAGGCGGCGCGCGCCTGCAAGCGCTGCAGGTGTTTCACATGATATTGCTGCTTGGATTCAAAGGCATGTATATCCACGAGCCGGGCGACAAGCTCGCCTACCTGACGGCCCGCTTGGGCGAGGAAATCGCCCACATCAAAGGTAAGAGCCACGGCTTCGCGCCGCAGGCGGAGCGGCCGGATCAGATCATCAATAAGCTGCGCGGCGAAGTGCCGCTTTGGGCGTTCTCGGCCGTGTTCGCGGCGATCGCGCTTGGGGTCTTCGTGGGCATGAAATCGTCATTGGATCACAGCACGCAGAACAGCATGGCGGCCTATGCAGACCTCATCAAGCTCGCGCCACGGCCGGCGAATGTGACGATTGTTTTGCCGTAAAGCAGGAACTACTCAGCCTGTGACGTACCGACGATGTCGACTGTCCTTTAAGTTGGCAGCGAGAAGTGGTGCACGGTGCAGTCGAAAGAAGCCATTTATACATTTAGCATCTAGGACCGGATGATCGCTCAAACCAACGCCGCGTTGGAACAGCCAGCCGCCACACATGTGACCCTTCAGCAATTCAAGCGATCTATCGCACGCAACCTAGAAGTATTGCTCAATGCCCGGTCTGGATTTGCCGAAGATGAATTGGAAGGCCATCCCCACTGCGCCAATTCCATCGCCAACTACTTACCCGACTTCGCCCGCCTATGCCTGTCGGACAGATGGGATCGAAAAGCAACTTGCGAAGCCTCGCGCACTGCCGTTGAGCATCATGCTCCAAGGCTGAGCTATGTGCAGGCGCACTCCGGATGGACTGAGGGCGGGCAAGTGCGGTCATGCGGTTGAGCACGCCCACGCGAACTGCCACCTCGGTCGCCAGCGCCCCTCTCGTACTCGCGGTCAGTTCCCGGCCGGTCAACAAGAATCTACGCAGTTTCGTCCAAAGTTCACAGCCTTGCGGTACGCACCGTTGCGAGTAAACGTCAGTCAGCCCTGCCCGAGCGATGGCTTATGCAACAACGCCACATGGAACTAAACATCTAAAATCCTAATCCAAATATTTTCCAAGTATTGCATTTGCATCCTCAACAATTTTTGACGCATTCTTCAGTTTCTCAAATCTGACTGGAACTTCAACATCTATTGATTTAAAATTAAAGTTAAGTGAGCACACGCCGTCATCCTGGCATATTGCAGTATTTATCGAATAAATATTCTCTGATTTCCCAGGTATTTTTCTAAAATACCATCCACGAACAAGTGATTTTTTTTTACAATAGAACCATCCGGTGTGGGCATCGATCTCAAAATCCATTTCCGATATGCAACCAATTCTGTCTCCATGACTATTCTCAGCAATATCGGCCATTGGATTGCCTGTCCCCTTTATGTCGTAACTAGATTGGAGAAGAAAGCCCCACTTTCCATAATATGGTCCGCCTGGGATCTGCACAAATACTCCGCTAGATGAATCCAATAATTTATAATTGATCAAATATGGCGCCCCGACAATATATCTGCGTGGGAATGAAAAACTTGTTCCCGCAATACACACTCTAATTTTTGAAAAAAATATCAACATAAAACCCATAAAAATAGAAAGGAGGAATACAAGAATCTTTATTTTCATTTTTTATCGCACCCATTGCACCAAATTTCACTATATGTTCCGGCTGGGATTCCCAACATTGTCCCACCAAATAATTCTGGTGGCACTTGATGTGATTGAAATACTTGCCAGTGATATGCAGCAACTTGGTTCGGACTTAGCAGTCCCGGAACCCCATGGTTCTCAGCAATATCTTTTGTGACGGCCAACGCATGCGCGCGCGCCAAATCAAGGCCAATTTTCTGCATTTCTTTGTTTACGTTTGCCACATTATTAACCTTCTGCAAGTATTGGCCTAACATTGTCCATGTGAACGATGCAGCCACCCTTTCAAAAACTTGTGGCGAGTAAACCACGCCCGGCTGTCCCCAGCCAATCAAAGCGGTCCGTGCTACTGGATCATTACTATCCCAATAGCGAGAGCGCCAAAACCCCATAAAGTCCCCCTTTGTCAAGAGCATTGTTTGTTCAGGAGTAATTTCCCGACTTTGCACTTTCAGACCATCGCCTGATTCTGACTTCATTTTGGCTGGGAAGCCGCCACGCGCCGTCGGTGGATTGGACGTTTCAATTGCAGTCTTCGGCGGTGCCGAACTCGGCTGGCATACCACCACGTAAATACCAGGATTGTTCCCCTCATTCATCGTGCAAGGATCACCATCCCGCACTACCTGCTTGCCCTCTATCCGCACCGTGCTGCTGCCCTTTAGCGGTTTGACCTCGCCGCTGACGGTGCCGGACTTAATCCCCTTTGCCGTGCCGCGTTCGTCCCCGGTGCAGTGCGGTTGCGTGCTGGCGTCGAGCAGATAAACAGGACAGCCATTGAAGTTGACGGTCCGCGCCGTGTTCACGCTGCTGGACAAATCTTGTACCGTCGGATATGCGATCGGCACCTTGGTCGGGCCGAGTGGCGTCCAGTTGATGGAAGGCGCGGTGCTGATGGCCATGAAGCTGGCGTGTTTGCGAGCACCGACTTTGTTACTGCCGCCGCGCTCTGCGCCAAGTCCGCCATTGGCCTTCTGCTTTGCCAGCTTCACTTGAAGCGCTGCGATATTTTTTTGCAGTGTTCGGATGTGATCAGCATCTTCCTTCTGTGTAAGCGCAACCGCTATTCGGTCGACTTCTGCGTCGCCATTGGGGTCGGATAACTTCAGCCGGTCGTTCATGACGCGACCCCGTCCATAAAGTGGCCGAAGGCTCCCTGCTGGGATGCGTGATCATGCCGGTCCCGATCCCGATCGCCGAAGGTACGCATGCAGAATTCGCAGCCGTCCATTCCAGCGACCTCATCTTTGGACAGGGTCACTCGCCAAACCAAGGTCAACGCATATTCCTCCGGCTCGATGCACACGGTATCGATCACCAACGCGCGGGATAAGGCCGCCCCGTCCGCCCCATGCAAGGAAATGAAACATTCATGCTCGGGCAGCGTAAGGCGGCAATAAGCATGTCCGACCTTATCAATATGCAGATCAGGCGTATCCGGCTGGCATAGGTTTACGAGCTCGATCTGATCGCCGCCGATCAGGGCATCAAGCTGTTGATCCAGCGGCGCGGCATTCCAATAGCCGAAGTCAAAGTCTTGCGGCAGCCGCGCCTTGGAATGGGCGAAGGCGTTGGTGGCTTTACCTAGCAACACGCGACGGGCCGGATGCGATTTACTGCGGACGCCGAAGCCGGCCGGCTCCACCTGAACCGTGTTCTTCGTCGGCCTTTGCAAGCGCCAAAATTGCTTGGCAGTCAGCTCCGCTCCTATCAGCTCGATTCGAGGAGCCGGCACCTTCGACTTCAACGCAGCCTTCAGATACCAATGCGGCGCATAACCCACACCGACGGGATTGGCCTCAAACACCGTATGGGCGACGGGTCGCGCGGCGCCACCAGTGTTCGCATATTCGACCTGCTGCTCCGGCGTAAGCCGGTGGGCCTTCGGTACCCAGCGAGCGTCCCGCTCCCCCTCGTTGATGCGACACTGTCCACCATATGTATGTTCGTCGCGCAACGGCAGCGCATTGAACGGCACGGCACGCGTCAGTTTCCACGGGTTGGGTCGGATCAACGTCAGCGTTAGGCACTTGACTACCCATTGCAGCAACCGCACTGGCCACATTCTTTTTCTGAAGTGGCGTTCCCCCAGCACGCGCAACGTCTTTTCGATCAACTTCTTTGCGCTCGTCCCGCTTCCCCGCACCACGCTAAGTCGCACGTGGAAGCATTCCACCGGTTTGCCCCTAGGCGCGCGCGCAATTGCGTTAACGAGCACGTCGCACTTCGGCTTAAACGGACAATAATCCGACTCTTGCCGCACACCGTCCGCCCCCACGCCAAAGTCTCTCTCGGTGGCGCACAGGGGTTCCTGCTTTCCCGCGTACTCTAGCTGTCCAGCGGCGAAACTGAGCGTTTGTTTCAGCACGAACACCTGGAACACCTGTTCATGCTGGTCCTCCGCCTCGAATGTCTGCGCTGGAAATGGGGTGTGATTAATGACGTCCATCGCACGCTCAATTGATGTTCACGTCTTTGCCGTTGATGCGTACCGGCCCGGATGCGCTGATGTCGATGCGTGCCCCGGAGATGGACACGGTGCCGTCGCCGCTCAGCGTCAGACTAGCTTCGCCCACTGTTACTTGAAAAGACTGCGCGACACTGATCAGATAGCTGCCGCCAACCTTGGTTTCCTTGACGGCGCCGACCAGTTCGACCTGCGCCCCCACCACATTAGTGGACATGGACGCGCCCACCAAGACCCCGTAGACGCCGCCCACCTCCAGCGCCTTGGCCAGATTGACTCTCTCCAGCTTGGTTTGGTGAACCGACTCGACCTTGCGGCCGGAGATGTTGACGGTTTCATCAGCCCCGACCTGCTCAATGCGATCACCGCCGATGTCGATCCTTTCATCCCCGTCCACCCGCTCCGTCCGCCTCCCGTGCACGGTGATGCTTTCGTCATTGCCCACCGTCTCCATGCGGTCATGCTTGACCTCCACCGTCTCGTCATGCCCGACGGTCTTGCTGCGGTCGTTGCCCACGCTGTGCGATTCGTTATGCTCCACTTCGATGCGCTGATCCTTCTCCGCATGCAGCCACACCTCCTCCGCGCCTTTGCGGTCGTCGAAGCGCAGCGCGTTGGCGTTCGCCGCCGTGCCGCCCTTGGTCGAGCGGGTCAGCAGGCCGCTTTGCGTCTTGTTGGCCGGCAGCGCCCAAGGCGGCATATGATCTTCGTTGTACAGGCTGCCCACCACCAGCGGCCGGTCGGGATTGCCGTCGATGAACATCACCACCACTTCCTGACGCACCCGGGGAATCGACACGTGGCCAAAATTAGCCCCGGCCGACAAGGTCGCCACGCGGACAAAGGGTGAGCTGCCGTCGTCAAATTTTCCTTCCCGGTCCCAATGGAACTGCAGGCGCACCCTGCCATACTGGTCCGTGTGTATCTCTTCCCCCTTGGGGCCGACCACGATCGCCGTCTGCACGCCATAGATACGCGTGTCGACGCTGTTGAAGCCGCGCTGTGGCCGCCACGGTGTGGTCTTTCTCAGGCAGGTGAACGTGTTCTGGTAGGACGAGAGACGCGTGCCACCATGCTGGTAATTGTTGGTCGCGCTATGCTGAACCGTGAGGATCAGGTATTCGCGCTGGCCAATGTCGCTGGCCGGGTTGAGCGCGTCGGCGCTGAAATGGCCTGTCAACTGGAAGCAACGGCCAGGCTGGGCGCGACGGTCGTTACTGTCGGCTTGGAAGTCCTGCCCCCGGGCGTCGATCGCCTCCATCAAGCGTTGCGCCAACTGTTCGCCGTCCTCGTAGTTGCGAAAACCGTAGACGGCAGTGTCCTCGAACACTTCGATCTCGGGTACCTCGCCCTGCTGGTTCATGGAATCGCGCGCCGGACGCTCGGTGCCGGCGCGTTTGAAGTCGTAGCTATTGACCATCACCCGCTGCGGGCAGACGCGTCTCACTGGGCTCCATTGCGATACGCCGTCATCCTCCTGCGAGCCAGCCTGGTTCTGGAACTGCATCGTGGGTACGCCGTCGATCGGATCAGCGAGTGTGCTGTCATCGCTGATCCATAGCGTGTGGCCGTCAAAACGGTGTTCGTACCAGGTATGGCAACCGGCTGCTTCCAGCCGGCGATAGAGATGGTTGTAGTCACTTTCGTTGTGCTGTATGGCCAGCGTGATCACCGGCGACTCTTTTGTCAGAAGGAGTTTGTAGTCGCGTTGCGGGCAATCGACGACAGCCTGCTCGATCATTTCGGCGAGCAGGACGTTCTGGAAGGTGCTGCTATTCTTGCCCAAGCTTAAGAACGTCAGCCAAGGCCGCAAGCCCATTTCATAGACGGCGAAGCCACCATCCGTTTTAACGAAGCGAAATTCAAACACGTAGCCATTAAAGTAGCGCAACGTACCATCGTTCAGCACAAGCGAAATCGTCACCATCTTGCCCATAACGGACTTCAGCGAAATATGGGCATCATCGGACAGCACTTCGACGGTGTAATGAAAGTCGCGCGACAGCGTCTCCTGTCCTGAAAACACGTTCGCGAGCATGATGCTTGCCGGCCCGTCGCCGCGGGGAAAGTCCAGGCGCAGGATGCGCCGTTCCTGGCTATCGGCGTTGAGGGCCGACAGGATGACGCTGGCGCCTTGCAATAGGTTCATGTGGGTGCTCCTTCCTCTGCGCACGCTGGGCGCAAAGCAGACTTTAGCGAGCGCAACCAAAACTCATCTTGCGCAATCGCAGACTGCCGCCGGGACCGGCTTAGAGCTGATCAAGTACATAGCTAAGATCGTCCCTATCCTCTTCCGTGGACGGCCCGGCGAGAAAGGCATCCAGGCCCAGCCGCGCGCCGCCGTTATCGGGCGCCGCGCCCAGGACGACATGCTGCACATCTTCGGCCCGCAGGATCAGGCGGATTTGGAACTGCAGGGTCGGGGCCGCGAACATGGAGAGCAAATTCTTCAACGCCCGTGCGCCCGTCGAGTCAGGTGAGAAGTGATCGTATTGCGCCTTGCTCAGCGGGCCGAGCCGGATCTGGACCCGCAAGTCCCGCCGCCAGGTAGCGGCACCAAGCACGCAACGCTCTCCCAGGCAGGCATTGTCGCCGCCCAGTTGGGCCTGGAGCGCAGGTTCCAACGCCTGCCAGCATCCCTGCAGCGGTTCAACGTGGACAGGCACCCTGAAATAGTCGTTCAGCACGCCTTGCAATGCTGCGGGCGAAACGGGACGCTGACGCAGCGCGCCGGCATAAAACGCGGCCACTTCGTCGGCAACCGGTTGACTGGCGCCGCCCCTTACATCGCCGATCAACGACAACAATAAGGACAACTGCCGATCCGGCAAACGCTCGGTGTCGGCCAGCTCCAGCCGGTGTTTGAGCCAAGCCTTGTAGAACAGCGCCACCAAGCGGTTGCTGAATAGGTCGAGAAAAGCACGCGCGCCCTCGTCCCCGGTCGATTGCTGGTGCGCAGCGATACGCTCGGAATAATGAAGCGGAAGTGCGCCCTGCACCCCAAGCAAACCGATAAAGGTCGGGGTCATGTCGATGCGAACGCTGCCTTCCCGCTCGCGCACGCTGTCCATGATGGCGTCGAGGTCAACGCCGTCTACCTCGCCATGGCGGGCGTGCAGCGCCTCGATGGCACTGGCGGGGAAATGCATGGCGACGCTGTTGCGGAAGCGCAGCACCTGCTTCAGCACGGCGTCCCGTGGCATGCCATGCTGCCCAAGCCACTCCTCCAGCAGCCGTACGGCCTGGAAGAAATCGAATTGATAGGGGGCCTCGAACAACTGCTGGATCAGGCCAAGGTCGTCATCACAGTACGGGGTGGGCATCGCAGCAATTCCTCTCCGGTCTTCTTCGACAACACCAGCAGCTGGCTGAACACATTGACTTGGCAATACAGGCCGAAGAAATGGTCGATGACTTCGGCGAACAAATGGATGCCGCCACCGACAAACGCGTCTTCATCGAGCGTCAACCGGATTTCCACCCCCGGCATGAGCGTCGAGCATGGCTCGCCCGGTACCCAACCCATGACCACCTTGTACCGCAGGCCGCATACCCCCTGTATCTGACGCTGTGTGACCGCCGAGCGCGGCAGGTCGTACAGTGTGAGCATCTGGCGAAATTCCTCCAACCCCACTTCCGTTAAGGAGCGATGATTCAGCGACAGATGCGATATGAGCCGCCAATGCGTACCATTGCCAGATGCGAAACGGTAGCTCGGACTGGGCTTGCGCAACATCCGTGCGGTGGCGGTGGCGCTGCCTTTACCGACCGACAGATCGCCGTCGCCGGCGCCGTGGCTCAGCGCCGCCGGCAAATCGCGATTGCTACAGAGAAGCTGCACCGTGAGCGTCTGCGGGTCGATGGCGAGCGTATCCAATTCGCTGTCGACCAGTGCGATACGCAGTTCATGCCCCGGGGCCCGCCTTTCCATGCTGCCGTCACGGCGCGTTATCCAGTAGCGGGCATGATGATCTTCGCCCTGGCCATGATGCCGTCCGTAAAATGGCTTGAGCTCCGAGAGGCCGTCTGTTTTTGCACTTTCCTTGAGCAAGTGAGCCGATTCGATGCTGTGGATTTCGTAGGCCGCCGGGTGCGGTCCATCGGCAAGAAGCGGGTAGTCTGGCTTCTTGCGGTCGATCTGCACCGGCACGCCGGACTTGCGAAACAGGTTGATGATCGGCGCGCATTGGAGAACGAAGTTCTTAGCCGACAGCGAACCCAGAGCACGCGCCACGCTGGAATCTGCCGCCGCGTTTCTGACGGCAAGGCGCAGGGTGAACGCGCGGCAGTCGGATGGCAGCAGCGTGGTAAGCTCGCTCAAGTCGATGTCGATGAAATTGAACTTCTCGGGGAAGACGAAGTACTCCGTGAGAAGACGGTAAGCGATATGGGATCGCGCTGGGAACGGGATCAGCGCTTCGTCCTCGGCAAAGCCAACCGAGCGGATCGGCAGCCGCTCCAGTACCCGCCAATTGCCCCCCACTTCGACAAACGCGCCGCACACACGCATGAACAGGGTATCCCGCAGCGCGGCACAGAAGGATGGCTCGCCGTCCAGATAGATGCGTACCGTCAAACAGCCAGGCTTACGCAGTTCTTCCAGTGACTTGACGCTCATCGCAATGCCGATCTCCGCGCCAGCCCCGGCAGGGAGGCGGATCGCCGGTGGGGCGTCGATGAAGGATGAGAATTGCACGCGGTCCAGGCTGATCGCCACGGGCGCCACCGCGCTGGTGGTCTGGAACTGACAGCGCACTCCGCGCACGGGCGCGGAACGCAATGTTGTTCCCCGGGGAATGGACTGATCGCTGCCCGCTCCGGCTCCAGGCTCGTCGCCCGCGTTCAGGCAAACAATGGAACACGAGGGAAACGGCCGCAAATAGTGGGGATAGATGGATTCGAGCAATGACTCGGTGAACTTGGGATAGTCATCATCGAGTCGCTTTTCGATGCGCGCCGCAATCAATGCGAAGGCTTGTATCACCATCCTGGCATGCGGATCGCAGCCGGCCTCCCCCAATCCCAATAATTCCCCCGCGATACGCGGATACTTCCGGCCGAAATCCTGGCTGGACTCCCGGAGCATGCTCAATTCGCGCTCGTAGTAAGGCAGTAAACGCTCCATCCGTCCTCCCCGAATTCAAGCTCTAACCAGCGATCGCGCGGCGCGGCTTATCGTCCCGCCGCCCGCGCGCAAGTTCAGACTCTTGACGCCCTACTGCGCCACCCGGAACTCGATGCGCCGGTTGCGGGCGCGGCCGTCGGGGCTGGCGTTGTCGGCCACGGGCCGGTCCGGCCCCTGCCCCGACACCGTCACCATGCCGGGATCGACACCACGCCCGGCCAGGTAGCTGCGCACGGCTTCCGCCCGCGCCAGACTCAGCGCCACGTTGCTCTCGCGCAGGCCGACGTTGTCGGTGTGGCCGATCACTTCCACCTTCCTGTCCTTGACCTTGTGCAAGGCGCCGGCCATCTCGTCGAGGATGGCCTGGCCCGACGGCGTGAGCGTGGCCTTGCCGCTGTCGAATTCGATGATGCGGCGCGCCAATGTGGCGTCCAGCAGGTTCTGCTCGGCGGCGCTCACGCGCAAGCCATTGTTGACGGTGTAGGTCGGGTTGAGGCTGGTGGCGAAGTCGCTGGCGATCTGCTGGCGCTGCGCCTCGTTGGCCACCTCGCCATGCACGCTGACGTTGTTGCCGTCGATCCTGAGCTGGCCTTTACTGATCAGCTTGAGGTCGGCGCCGATCAGCTTTTGCACATAAGCCACCCAGTTCGGCGGCAACACCACCCGGCCAATCGCGATCTGGTCGACCACGCGGTCGGCGCCGTACAATTCGCGCAGCCGGCCCAGCATCGCCGCCTTGCTGGCCTCGTCCGGCACGGTGCCGCTCACCAGCACCTGGCCCGGCATGGGCGTGGCCGGCGCCGGCACTTGCGCCGAGGCTGGGATTGCGGCCGCCAATAGTAATGGCAAAACGATCGCGCGCATGGATGACCTCCGTGGCAAAGTCAGGCAAATGTTTCGTGAAACAGCGCTTGGACTGATCGCAGCGACAACTGGCCCTGCTCCAGGTAGGCGGCCAGCTGGCGGACGCGCTGGTCGCCATCGAGGTACGGCTCCACCCAGTCGGCCTCGTGCAAGGTGACCTGCTGCTCGTCCACGCATTGCGGATCGATCACTGCTTGCAGCGTTTCCGGCGCGGCACCATTGAAGCCGACCACCAGCACGTACTGCTCGTTCAGGTCGGCGAAGAACAGGCACAGCTCGAATTCGCCGTGGCGCAGGAACGGGGCCATCAGGTCGAGCCAGAACGCGGCCACCAGGTAGCGATAGCGCGGCTCGTCCGGCAGCGGCAGCGCCAGACTGCGGTCCAGGCTGGCCTGGCCGTCGCCCTTGACCGGCTGTAGCAGCAAACCCAGCGCCAGCACAATCTGCCGCACCGGCGCATTCGCCAGCATGGCTTGCAGACTGGCCACATCGTGACCATCGAGAAAGCGCGTGAAGGCGGTCGCGTGGTCCGGGTCGTCGGGATCGAGCTCCACCACGGTAGCCGCCAGCGCGTGCAGCGCCGGGGCCGGATCGTCCGACGCCGGCACTTCGGCCGCCAGCGGCGCCAACGCTTCCCACAACGGCGCCAGCACCAGCGGGCTGCGCGCCAGGAACGCGGGCGGCTCGTGCACCTCCAGCGCGCTCATGACGAGGAAGGGGTAACGCCGCTGCGACTGGTCGCCGCTGGACACGATGTGGCCGGCGATGGCGCGCCGGCTGCGGTTGCCGACGAAGGCGAACGGCAGCGGCCGCAGCGCGTCGTAGTGCTGCCGCCAGCGCGGGTTGAGCGTGAGCCGGTTCATCACTTCGGCCAGCCATTGGTCCAGCAGCGCGGCCAGGGCGGGGTTGTCGACGGCCTTGATGAAATCGCTGCGGGCGGGAATCTTGCCGAAGTAACCGACCCGCGTGGCCTGCGGCGCGCGCTTCATGGCGCCGCCCCGACGATGGTTTCGGGCAAGCTCATGCCCCGGAAGCCTTGCGCCTCGGGCGCGCCGCCGTCGCGGCCATTGCTTTCGGGGCTGCTGGTGATCTTCAGGTCGAGCGCCACCGTGATGGCGCCGCTGGTCCAGCGCAATTCGTACACGCCGCCATCCTTGCGCTGCTTGCTGGCCGCGTCGATCATGCGCTTGAGGCCGAACTGGCCCGGCTCGTTGAAGATGTCCACGCTGCGGCCGTCGAACGCGACGGCCGTGATGCGCGCGCCGGGCGCCCCCTGCGGGCTCGGATGGACCATGTTACTCCATTGCGCGGGCGTGTTCCGATAGCGCAGTTGCTGGCCGTCGATCTCGACCGTGTATTCCAGCGTGCCGGGCGCCGGCATCGGCTGGATCTGGAACACGGTCTGATCCGCCGCAGAGGCTGTGGCCACGCCGCCGGCGCCGATCGGCGCGATCCAGCCGGGAAATCGCGCCACCACTTGCGGCGCCAGGCTGATGCCCATGTCGGCCCAGGTGCGCGGCGCCAGCACGTCGCCGCGCCGCACCACCAGCGGGCCCATGGCGCCGGTGACGAACTTGGCGATCACGCCGTCCGGGCCGAAGAACTGGGCGATCTCGGCGTTGCTCGCCTCGATGCGCGAGGTGGCCGAAAACGGGTATTTGTTGGCCAGCGATTTCTGGAACGGGTCGTACACCTGGGCCAGCCAGGTCTTGTTGATCTCCGTCTGGCTGGGGCCGATGATGACGGCGAAGGTCTGCATCAGCGGCCGCACGAGGATGGGACGGATGGCTTGCTTCTGGCTGTCGCTCATGCCGGTCAGCATCTGCTCATCCACCAGGCGCAAGGCGTCGGACAGTTCCGAACCGCTGCCTTCGAGCGTCTGCTGCATCAGCTGGCGCGCGCCGGGGCCGGGGTCGCCCTGGTTCTTCAACTGGTTGAGCCGGGTGCGCACGCGCGACAGGGCGTCGAGATACGAGCCCATCAGCGAAGCGTCCTTTTCCTTGGGCGCCACCAGTTTGGCCACGCCGGCGAACTCGCGTCCCACCGGCCCCATCGGGCGTTCGAAGCGGGCCGGATCGATGGCGAGACTGGCGCCGGACACGGGCACCGGCGCGTGGCGCGAGAACAGGCTGGTGATCCAATCGAAGGCGCCGCGACGCGCCTCCTGCATGCCCGGCTGGGCCATGGCAGGATTGTCCCACGTGGTCTGCTGGTAGATCGTGGTGAGCAGTTTGGCCAGCGGCGACGATTGCGGATCGCCGAGCCGGTTCATGGCGGCCACGGCCGCGTCGAAGCCGCGCAGGTCGGCGATGGTCACGCCCTGCACGAACTGCTTCCACTCGCGCGCATAGTCGGCTTTGTAGAGATCCACCAGGCCTTTCTGGATTTGCTCGGGGCTGCCTTCCAGGGTCAGGTCGTCCTTGGCCGCCGTCTGCAACACCCAGTCGGCGCTTTGCAATTCGTGCGTGGCCGCTTCCTTGAACGCGCCGTCCACATATTTTTCCCACGCCTCGCGGGTGAAGGCGCCGGACACGGCATGGCTGCCCGCCACCAGCGCCTGGTCCTGCTCGCCGACGATGCGCGCCACCGTCATGGCCGGAAAGCGGGTGGCGGCGCGCGCGCGGATGTCGGCGTACACGCGCTCGCGCGCCGGCATGCCGTGCACCACGTGGCGCAGGTTCTCGCGGGCCTGGTCCACCAGCGCCAGCTTTTCCTCCACGCGCGGCCAGGACGGATCGGCGATCTGCGCCAGGTAGAACGTCATCAACCGTTCGGCGCTGCGTATCATCTGCTCGCGCGGCATCGCGCCCCGGTTGCTTTCAAGCCAGCCGCGCCAGTAGCGCGTGAGCTGGTCGTTCAGGTGGCTCGGCTCGGCGTGTGATTTGTCGACCAACATCAGGTAGGTCTTCAGAGCGTTGTAGGCATCCTCGGCGTTGGTGGGCGAGGCGTCGAGATACGGTTGGGCGACCGGCGCGCGCGGGGTCGGGCCGCCTGCCGGCGGGGTCGCCGCGAAGGCGGCCGTGCCACCGGCCTGAGCACCGGCTTGCGCACCGGCTTGGCTGGCGGACGACGCGGCGGCGGACGCGGCCGGCGCCATGCCCGATCCGTCATGCGCATCGGGCGCCGCGCGGACCACGGCCTGCAGCTGATCGGCGTGCGCGTTCATTTCCGCCAGCATCGCCTCCAGGTTGGCGACCACGGGCTTGAGCATCACTTCCTTCACGCCGGAAAAGTATTCTTCGCGCAGCTTGCGCTCCAGCAGTTCGCCTTGATACAAGCCCATGCGCAGGGACCACGGCCGGCGCCGCCGATAGCTGTCCAGCTGTTCAATTCGGTCCTGCAGAATATCAAGCGCCTCCAGCCGCGATTGCAGGTCGAGCCGCTGCTCCTGCAACTTGACCACCTTGTCCAGATCCGCCTGCACGTTGCTGACCAGTTGCCTGTTGCCCAGGTAGGACCAGCTCCATCCGCCCAGCGATGCGCCGAGCAGGACGACGGACGCGAAGAACACCGCATACTTGAGCTGCACCTTGCTCTTGCTGGCGTATTGCGCCACCAGATCCTTGTCCGCGAAGACCACCTCGCGAAACAGCTTGAGCAGGAAGAAGCCGGTCTGGCCGCTGTGATCGGACGGCGGCAACGCGGGTAGCTGCAGCGCGAAGCGCTCGGCCGTGCGCCGCCACTCGGCGCTGACCGGCCGTCCTTCCTGCAGCGCGCTGGTGAAATAGAAGCCGCGGAACACCGGCTTGAACTGGAACGGGTTCTCCTCGAACAACGTGGCCAGGAAGGCCCGCAGCGCGGCGCGGATGGTGGCGAACTCCAGCGGAAACGTGAACACGCCGGGCGGCATGGACTCACGCCGCTGCATCGCCATATTGGCCAGGCTCATTTCCCTGAGGCCATCGCACAGCTCGCTGAAACCCTGGTCGAAGAAGGTCAGCAACTGCTGGCTGGTGGTCTTGCGCTTGTAGGGCATGGTCGCGCCCCACACGCGCTCGCGCTCGCTGCGCTCGGTTTGCGCAAAGAACTCGCCGAAGCCGGCGATCAGATCGGCCTTGGTGAACACCACGTACACGGGCGCGAACACCTCCAGCCGTTCGATCAAGTCCTGCACCCGCTTGCGCAGGCTGCGCGCGAGCTTGATGCCGGCCTCGGGATCGTCGCCGCGCAGCTCGGCGATGCTGACAGCGATGATGATGCCGTTGATGGGTGCGCGCTTGCGGTATTTCTTCAGCAGGTCGAGAAAGCCGAACCATTCGTCGCGGTGATCGTCGACCACCGCGTAGCGCCCGGCCGTGTCGAGCAGGATGCCGTCGGTGGTGAAGAACCAGTCGCAATTGCGGGTGCCGCCCACGCCTTGCACGATCTGCCCGTCCGCGAACGGGAACTGGAGGCCGGAATGGGTGATCGCGCTGCTCTTGCCGGCGGCCGGATTGCCGATGATCATATACCACGGCAATTCGTACAAGGCCCGCGCGCCCGACACCATGCCCATCTTGGAGCCCCGGATGGTGGCGATGGCCTTGAGCATGCTGTCGCGGATGGCGCTGACCTCGGCGCGGGTGGCCGCCCCATTGTCGCCATCCGTCGCGGCCGGCGCGGCGGCAAAGGCGGCGGCGTCGCCGTCCTCGCCACTGATCACCTGCCCCATCGCGCGCGACACGCGCCGGGATCGGTACCAGCGCCAACCGTACCACGCGGCCCAGGCGAGCACGGCGGTGGCCAGCGCCGCCAAGGTCCAGAGCAAGGTCAGCTCCAGCGCCGCGGCGCCAAAGTAAAGAAGCGCCAGCAGGCCGATGAAACCCACAACGGCCATCTTGCGGCTATCGAGCAGGAAGTACCAGATTCTTCGCATCATGAGCGGGCCGCCAGGTTGGGGTGGGGGAAGATGCAGGCAGACCGAGCCATGGTGCCACCGCCACCGTGGCAATTGTTTGAGCGGGCACAACGTTCCCGCCGCGCCACGCTATTTGTGCACCGTGCCGGGCACCCGCAATTCCGTATGGCCGAGGTCCATCATGGTCCACCGTCCGCCCCAATGCAGGCCCACCGATTCGGCCACTTCGCCGTACAAGCGATAGCCGCGCATGGCCCACGGGTCTTGCTCGGAGATGCGCAGCTTGCCGTCGCGCAGGAAGGCGCAATCGGCCGCCAGACCGAACTGGTGATAACTCTGGAACGCCTTGGCGTTGGTCACGGCGGGACCGGCGGCGGCCAGCTGGTTCTGCCGCGCCGGGCTGCGGTAGCCTTCGAGGATGGCCATGTCGTAGCCGTAGCGCTCGCGCATGATCTTGAACACCATCAGCAAGCGTTGGGCGAACTCGGCGTCGAGCAGGCGCCAGTTGCGGTTGGCGCTGTCGAGCATGGGCCGCACCTGCGTCACCTCGGCCGTGGTGAAGGTGACGGGCGGCAGCGGCGCGGGCGGCGCCAGCTGCTCGCCTTGCAGCAGCGCCGCCACTTGCGCGTTGACCTCGGCGCCGCCGCCGTCGAAGCCCCCGAGCATGCCGCGTCCGCTGACCAGCCAGGCCAGCAAGGGCGGCACCGCCAGCAGCACCGACGCCGCCAGCGCCGTCAAATAATGGCGGCGCAGCAGTCCGCCACCCGAGCGCAGCGCGGAGCCGGCGCCGTCCGCCAGCGCGCCGGCGCCTTGCGTGCCGCGCCTGCCCACTTGACGCGCGTGGCGCCCCGTCCACCGCCCCATCAAGGTCAGCGACTGCCGCACCAGATCGCGGCCTGACGGGAACAACGACAACCAGGCCCCGCCGCAGAGCAGCAGGAAGAAGATCAGCATGGAAAGAAGTAACATCGTGCGCTCCATCAATACGGGCGGCAGGCGCAGATTGGACACTAGCTTGCGGCCATGCACGCCGGGATCGCCCCATCGTAAGCCGCCCAGAAAACTTCATCGAACGCTAGATCAAATTCGGGGGTGGAATTTTGGAGAGGCAGAACAGACCGACGTTGTTGGCGGCCAGGCGCCCGGCGCGCGAAGGCGCATGGCGCATCCTGGCCAGCCTGGAACATGGCGCCCTCACGCTGGAGCAGCAGCGCGTGCCGCCGTGGAAGCTCAATGGCTGGACCACGGGCTTGTGCGTGCTGTTGTTGACGACGACGGCGCTGGCGTGGACCGTCCATCGGTCCGCATCGACGTCCCCGTCGCCAGACGGGATCGCGCCGCGCGCCGCGGCGCCCGCAACGGTCGGGCCACGACTGGCCCATGTGGTGATGGCGCCCACCACGTCCAACGAGGCGGCCGCCATCATCGACGACAGGGCCGCGCCGGTCCAGGTGGAAATCGTGCGGCGGGCCGATCAGCCGCGCACGACGGTCGCGCAGACCGCAGCCACAACGAAGGCCGCCGTCGCGTCCGGCCCCATCCCGCGCAAAGCCGCGCCCGGGACCACGCGCGAGGTCGTGGCGACGGCCCGTCCATCCGGGCCGCGCAACGCCAAAATGAACACCGGCATCCCCGCCGCGCCGCTGGCGGACACGGACGTGACCTTGCTGACGGCGCTGGTGGCCCACGCCAGCCAACCGGCCACCGTCATCGCCCAGCCCAACCGTGACGTGGTCGAGCGCGGCGACAGCGACACCACGGCCGAACTGCTGCGCCGCTGCAAGCAACTGGGCCTGATCGAAGGCATGCTGTGCCGCTCGCGCATCTGCTCGGGCCGCTGGGAAAACGAAGCGGTGTGCCGCACGCCCAGTCGTTGAGCCCGCCCGCCCCGCCCCAAACGAAAGAGGCCCGCGATCGCTCGCGGGCCTCGTCGGTAACGCTGCTGCGCCGGCTTACATGCCCAGCGATTTCAGCAATTCATCATTGTCCTCGTCCGCAGAGGACGCGGGAGCCGATTCGGCCGCTTGATTCTGGTTCTCCTGCTCGAACGCCAGCAACGCATCCGGATCGGGCGTCTCGTTCGCGTCGAACTCGTACAGGCGGACAAATTCCGTGCGGTCGATCGCCAGTTCCAGGTAGAACACGTTGCTCTTTTCCGTGTAGAACGAGACGCGGCGCATTTCCGGCCGGTCCAGCGGCGTGTCGACGCTCAGCATGACCTGCTTGTTCAGCACCAGCATCTTCGGCTGGTTCTGGGTGATATTGGTCTGCAATTCACGCCGCACCTTGCCGGTGAAGTCGCCCACGATCTGGTTCATCAGTTCGCCCAGGATATTGGCCACCTCGTCCGACGTGTGCGAGCTGGCCAGTTCCGACTTGGGCATGCCCATGTGCAGCATGTAGCGCGAATAGATCTCCATCGCCGTCTCGGCCGCGAAGTTCAGCACGACCAGCCCCGTGAAGCCGCCATCGAACAGCACGAAGCAGCCGATGTCCGGTTTCAGGCCAACTTTGGTGATCCGTTGCACCATGGCCGAATAATGCACCTTGGTCTGCGTGGCGATGCCCAGCACACGCGTGACCGAGTTGCACAGACTGGTCAGCAAATCTTCCGTACCGTAAACGATTTTAGTTTCTTCCATGGCCTAAGCCCCTTCCATTATTGTTTGAGCATTATGCGCTATCCGCCAGCGCCAGGCGAAACAATGTCACCTCGCTCAGCAGGCGCACGCGGCGCATGGCCAGCACGGCCCACCCAGATACCAAGAGAATACTGAAATGCAACTTTTTCGTCCACCGGATTTGACGCTTCCGTGGGAATTATCGGCAAATAAGCTGTTTGCGCGCAGCAAATGAAGGGATTTAACAACCGGAAGCCCGACGCTGGTGGCGGGAGGGACTTGCTGTCGCGCTATTGCCCGACGCAAATGATCTTGGTCGCGTATTCGTTTGCGCCGCTTTTCTTCTTGGTGGCCCAGGCGATGGCTTCGTTCGCCTCCGCAATGGTCATCACGGTCGCCTTTTCCTTGTTCTTGATAAAGGAAACGCCCTCGAACACGCCTTCCTTGCTGCGCATGACCTTGGCGAAGACGGGCGGCTTGTTGCTGTCGCTGATTTTGTTCTGCTGAACCAGATACCGCTGATCGTTGTTTTCCATGTGCGCCCCTGAATGCAAAAAGCCCAACCGCGAAAGGCTGGGCTCGATGCTTGAAAATTCTGGCTCCCCGACCTGGACTCGAACCAGGGACCTGCGGATTAACAGTCCGTCGCTCTACCGACTGAGCTATCAGGGAAAAGAGGCCGAATTATATACAGCCAATGCCGGGCTGTCCAGAAGGCGGTGGAAAATTTTCACCGCCCGCCGTCAGCCCGTCGTCCCGGGCTTAGAAATTGCCCTTGAACTGCACGCCGAACTGGCGTGGCTCGTTGACCATGCCGGTCAGGTTGTTGAAGTCGATGGCGCCGATGATGCGCTGGGTGTTGGTGATGTTGCGGCCGAACGCTGCCACTTCATACTTGCCGCCATCCCAGTTGTAACCGACGCGCAGGCCGCCTTCCAGCATGGCCTTGCCCGTGAATTCGGTCGCTTCATACAGGAAGAAGTTGATCTTGCTGCGATACGACCAGTCCGTCAGCACGAACAGGTTGCCGTTCTCCAGCGCCCAGTTGTACTTGGCCGTGGCGTTGAAGGTCCACTTCGGCGCCTGCGGCAGCGGGTTGCCGTCGATGACGACGCGGCCAGCGGCGTTGATCGGGTTCAGCACCGTGCTCCACGGGTTCTTGGTCACCGACAGGCTAGGATCGCGGATTTCCGTGAAGTTGTAGCTGCCGCCGGCCGTGACCTTGAAGTCGCTGGTGACGAAGGCTTCGAATTCGGCTTCCACGCCACGGCCCTTGGTCTTGGCCGCGTTGACCAGCTTGGTGACGTTGGAGTTGCCGCCCACCACGGTCAGCTGCTGGTTCTTCACGTCGTAGTCGTACACGCTGACGCTGGCGCGCGCGCGGCGGTTGAACAGGTCGGCCTTGATGCCGGCCTCGTACGAGACGATGGTCTCGGCGTCGGCCACGGTGATGGGCACCGAGCTGTTGGCGGCGGCGATGCTGGGCGCGCGGAAGCCGGTGGCCACGCGTGCGTAGGCGTTCACGTCCTTGTTGATCTTGTAGGTGCCGCTCAGGTCCCAGTTGACCTTGCTCTTGCTCTCGCTCACCCCGTTCGGGCCGATCTGCACCACGTTGACCGCGTCGACCGTGTTGAAGTCCTTCTTGTCGTCCGTATAGCGCAGGCCGCCACGCAGCATGAGGGCGTCGCTGACGGCGTAGTTGACGGAACCGAAGGCCGCCCACGCCGTGTTCTTCTGGTGGCTGGCCAGGTGCGAGGTCTGGGCGCCGGTGGTGCTGTTGTAGTTGTTGGTGTAGCCGTTGGCGTCTTCCGAGAAGTAGTACAGGCCGGTCTGCCAGTTCAGCGGGCCGGCGTTCTTCGATTCGACGCGGAATTCCTGGCTGTATTGCTTGAGGTCGGTCAGGCCGCCACCCGTTTCAACCTGGAACGGTACCTGGCCGGGCGCGCCGCCGTCGATGTCGCCACGGCTGTAGTAGTTGTCCACGCCTTCGTAGCCGGTGATCGAGAACAGCTTGACCGCGCCCAGGTCCCACGTCAGGCGCGCGTTGGCGCCGTTGGTGCTCAGGCTCTGCATGTTCTGGCCGTTGGTGTTGATCTTGGTGAAGTCGTAACCGTCGGCGAAGTCGTTCGTGCCCTTCTTGATCAGGTTGGCGCGGAACAGGCGCGCGCTGCCGTCCGTGGTGCGCGAGTGCACGTTGAACAGGGCGTTGAACGCGGTGTCGGGCTGGTACAGGAACTGCACGCGTTCGGCGTGCTCGTTGTAGCCTTCCATCACGTCGTTCTGGCCGGTGAAGGTGTTGTCCACGAAGTTGTCGCGGTGCTGGCGCAGGGTCGACACGCGCATCGCCCATTCCTTAGCCAGCGGAATGTTGGCGGCCGCCTCCACGTTGGCCGTGTTGTGGGTGGCCAGCGACAGGTTGTAATAGCCCTCGATGCCCTTGGTGTTGGGCTTTTCGGATTCGAACTTGACCACGCCGGCCGGGGTGTTGCGGCCGAACAGCGTGCCCTGCGGGCCGCGCAGCACTTCCACGTTGGCCACGTCGAAGATCGGGAAACCTTTCAGGATGCCGTTTTCCTGCACCACGTCGTCATACACGAGCGACACCGGTTGCGAGGCGAAGGTGCTGAAGTCGGTGTTGCCATAGCCGCGGATGTAGAAGCGCGGGAAGGTGCGGCCGTTCGACGATTCCACGTTCAGGCTCGGCACCTTGCCGGCCAGCAGGCGGATGTCCTGGCCGCCGGAGACCAGCACGTCCAGCTTCTCGTCCTTCAGGGTCGACACGGACACCGGCACATCCTTGATGTTTTCGGTGCGGCGCTGGGCCGTCACGGTAATCGTTTCCAGCTGGGGCACGTCGGCGGCGGCCGGTGCGGTCTGCGCCACGGCGGCGCCCATGGGCATGACGGCGCTCAGCGCCAGCAGGCGCTTATGCATCTTGGACAATTTGATCATTCAATTTCCCGATTTAAGTAGATTTAGGCAAAGAGTGGCTAACAGTTGTCTCCTGTTCTCTCTTCTGTCGACACCGTCGGAACGGCGCTAGCGGGCTGTGCCGCTTTCGGTGAGCCTGGAACAGCCCGCCACTTCGCCTCGTGAGCGGTGACAGGTCTGGCCCGCATCTCAATGATGTCTAGAATGCACCGACTTGCAAAAAGGCAGTATTGTCTGGCATTGATACCGTGTATTGCAAGCGCAATATACCGAGGGGCGCCTCGATTGGTAGAAATTGCCGTCCGGGGCGGTCCGGACAAAACATTCGGCGGGTCGGACGCGGATCGGGCGCACGCCGCGGCGATGCCCGGCGGGACAGGCTAAGCAATTGATTAATATGGACTTATTTGCAAGTATCGAGCGGCAAGCCGTACTTGCGCAGGATGCGCGCGCAGCTGCCGTCATGGCGCATGGCGTTCATGGCGGCCTGCCACTGGGCGATGTCGGCGGCGGAAAAATCGAGCGAGCCGGCCAGCCAGATTTCACCGGAACGGAAAGGCGCGCTGTAGTCAAAATCCGACACGGAGGCGCCGGCCAGGTTGGCCGCGCTGCGGTGGATCACTTCGCCGCCGTAGGTGGCGTCGGCCAAGCCGGTCTGCACCATGCGCATGCATTCGCGCACGGTCGCGCATTCGAACACGGCCGTGAAGTGTTCCGCCGTCAGCACCTCCTTGTGGGGCGAGCCGCGCAGGACGGCGATGCGGCGCGCCTTCAATCCTTCGATGTTGGGCAAGTCCAGCGTGCCATGGCGCGACACGAACACGAAATCCTGACGGTATAGCCGCGTCAGCCACGTGTATCGCGGCTCGCGCTCGGGAGTGCGGGTGAGCGGCAGCACCACCACGCGCGACATGCCTTCGGTCATCTTCAACGCGCGTTGCCATGGATAGAATTCGACCGGCGTGGCCAGCCCCAGCCGCTGCGCCAGTTCCTGCGTGATCTCCACCAGCGAACCGGGGCCGCGTTCGCCGCCTTCCATGGCGAACGGCGGCAACTCGCCCACCACTAGCCGCACCGGCGCCTGGCTGGCGGCGCCGCCCGCCAATGGCAGGCACATCAGAAGAACACCCAGCGTCTGGCGCCAGGCCGTGCTCCACCAGCTGTTCAACATTCCCCGCCCTCCCCTGCACACATCGGTCATCTGCGCCGCCTGCCGGGCCGCGGCACGCAAGGCGCGTGGCGGCAGGACGACTGCGAACATCGGCATGGACAGGGCCGCAACGCGGTGCCGCCGCGCGGGACATGGACGCAGGCCGCTTTGCAAATATACAGTAATAACTATCCGCCAAGCCATGCATATGACAGCGACGCAACATTTTGCGGCGGCGCGGACGGCGGCGCGCTACCAGGCCGGCGGCCGTCCCGCATCGCCGCGCCGGTAGTCGCATACGCCCTGCGGGAAGATGCGGGCCAGCCACGCCCGCTGACCGGCCGAGAATGCCACGCCGGGCGGATAGCTGCCGTCCGCCAGGGCCGTGGCCACGGGCTTGAGGAAGCACTTGAAGGTGTCGCCCCGGATCGTGTCGCCGGCCACCATGCGCGGACTGGAAAAAAGTGGGAACGCTTGCGTGCAGGCGCCGGGCGGGCGCTGGTCGAGCACACCATCCCACACGGCCGGACCGGCCGCGATGGTGGCGCCCTGCTCGTCCATGCAGCGGTCGGTGAACAGCGGCGGCGGCCGATGTTGGGCCAGGTAATGGTCGAGCACGCCCAAGGCCTCCAGCGCCACGGGCACCAGGTCAGCCTCCGGCCGCACGAACCAGATCACTTGCTGCGCGGCCTCGGCCGGATTGTTCGCGCGCAGGCGCGCGCGCGTGGCGAACGACTGGCGCGCGTTATGCATGTCCAGCGTCGCCTCCAGATACGGCCGCAGGTCGATCATGGGAATGCCCAGCCGTTGTCCGGTGAACACCTGGCCGGCAATGTAGGCGCGCCGCATGGCGTCCACGTTGCCCGCGCGGCGCGGCGCGGGGACGCCATCCGGCGCGCCGCAATGGTCGCCGCGCAGCATGTTGGCACTGTCGAAGGGATCGGCCGCGCCTTTCCAGGCCACGAAATCGGGCTGCTCCTTCCATCCGCCCACGCAGGCGTTGAGGCGCAGGAATTCATCCACGTCGAGCTTGCCGGCCGCCAGCGCGGCCAGGCCGTACTGCACGCCCACGTTGTCGATGGGGATGGGCGCGTAACCGCGCGCATCGACGCCGTAGATGTCGGCCAGATCGTTCCAGTGGGTCCACTTCACCTTGTCGAGCGCGCCGTCGGGATAACCGTAGGCATGCGCGCCCAGGTCGAATCGATGGTCGCGGTACAGCGGATTGAGCACGGTGGGCATCGCCAGCCGCCAGCCATTGATGCACTCGGTCGTGCCGGGCTGGCCGGACAGGGCATTGCGCACCGTGTCGCTGGCGTGCATGCCCTCCACCAGCGCCTGGCTGCTCCAGCGCGTCCACGGCGAAGCCGGATCATGCGCCACGGCATCCTTGAAATACTGGCCCAGCAGCGGGCAATCGGCGATCGGTATGGTCTGGGTGATCATGTCCGGAAACGACTGGATGGGCACGCCCGCATCGAACAGACCGGGCAGGTTCTGCGCGAACAGGTATTGCTGCACGGCACCGCCCGAACCGCCCATGGCGATCGTGTACAGCGGCTGGCCGTGGCCGGCGATGAAATGCTGCTTGACCTTGAGCGCCGTGTCGCCGGCCAGCCGCATGTTGTAATGGACGCCAGTCTCGTTGCCGGATGAACTGAGCACGGCGTAGCCCTGCTCCAGTACGGATGGCAGCAACTGCCGCTCGGAGCGGCTCAGCGCGCCGTTGATCCACATGGGCAAGCCCTGCTGGTGGCCTATGCCCACCCCGCCGCGCAGCCAGTAGAACAGCTTGTGGTTCCAGGCCGCCGGCGCCGGCTCGGGTCCCGGCGCCAGCATGGCGATGGTGTAGAAAAAGCGGTTGATGGTGCCCACCTCCACCCGCACCACGAACGGCACACTGGCCCCGCCGTACCGGGCGCGGCGCATGTCGGCCGGCGGGTGCGCGTAATCGGTGGCCGGCGCGAATGGTTTGAACGCGCTGCCGGTGTAGTAGAAATAGACGATGCGCGGCGTGATGGCGCACTGCCGGCTGTAGCCGAACGGCTGGTGGCTGGCGCTGTCGAGCACCGGATGGGCCGAGGCATCGAAGCTGTCGACGATGGGCTGGCCCAGGCCCGCTTCCTGGGCCCGGCAGATGAAGGGGAATTGCTGCGCCGGCGCGTCATCGGGCGCCGCCTGGCATGAGGCCGCCAGGAACAAGGACGCGATCCACCAATTCCAGGGTTGCATGGCACACTCCGTGGCGCACTGCGATCATGGGCATGCGCGGCGCCAGGAACAATGGCAGTCGCAGACGCCGGGCTTGCCACCAGTATAGCGCGAAGTGTTGCCTGACCTGCAATATCGGTCGTGGCGCCGGCGTGCGTAGCACGGCTGCAACACGCGCGGGTCGGTGTCATGCCGTGCGCGTTGATTCCAAAAGAGTATTTCTATCTGCCGTGAGACCACGGGCTGTCGTTTCTGTTCGCGCCGGCCCGCCAAGCGCACGAGGTGCCGCATCACCGAGACTATAATGAAGATAGGAAACTGGACTGGGGGGCGCCGATGAGGTTCACCGCCGTTGTATTTGCCGCAATGGCCACCGCAAGTGCCGCTGCCCAACCAGTGCCGGCCGATGCCGGCCCCACCGCCGTCAAGATCGGACTGCAAAGCGCGATCGCCCCCTTCGTGCTGCCGGATCATGCGAGCGGCCTGTTCGTGGACGTGCTGCGCGCCGCCTACGCATCGCAACAGGTCACCGCCGAATTCATCTATTTGCCCAACGCCGGCTTCGAAGACCTGTTTCGCCAGGGTGTATTCGACGTCAACACGGCCACCACGGAACAGCGGGCGCAGAATGGCTACCTGAGCCGGTGGCCGGTTTCATACTTTCACAACGAGGCGATCACCTTGCGTGGCAAGATCCCCGTGTTGTCCAGCGTGGAAGAGTTGAAAAAATACCGCGTGACCGCATTCCGCAACGCGCGTGACGTGCTCGGACCCGCGTATGCGGCCGCAGTGGCCGACCATCCGCAATATCGGGAAGCGGTGACCATGCCATCAGGCGCGCTGTTCCTCGGCCGCACAGACGTGATCATCTCGCAACCCGACGTCTTCCGGTACTACCTCAAGCAGCAACTGCCGCACAAAGCCCATGCCGAAGCGGAACTGGCATTTCACGACGTACTGGGTCACGGCAGGTTTTACTGGCTGCGGTTCCGCACCGAGGCGCAGCGCACCGCGTTCGAGCAAGGCATCGCGCAACTGTATGCCACGGGGGAGATCGACCGTATCTTGGGACGCTACCAGCGCGATTACGGCATCTCGCGCGACTTCTTCATCACACTCGACTGCCAGTTCCGGCCGGCGCAGGCGCCGCAGCAGTGCAGGAAACTCAGCGAATGGTGGAGCGAAACGCCCTGAATCGCGCCCGTGGAGCCACACCCGCGCACAAGCTGGGCGCGCGTGTCCGCCGTCCGCTTGAGCCGGCAAATCAGATGTGCTTCGCGTAGAGTTCTGCCTTCAGGTCGCCGAACAATGCGAAGGGGACCTGTCCTTGCTGCGCAAAGCCAAGCTTACGCAGCACGCCAACCGAAGACACGTTCTCCGGATGCACCAGCCCGATGAGCCGGCGCAGCCTCAAAACGGAGCGCGCGTACCCGATCGAGATCAAGCCAGCTTCCGTGGCGAAGCCCTGCCCCCAGTATTCAGGAAGGAAGCGATACCCAAGCTCCGACTCGTCTAATTCCTCGATAAACTTAACGCCGCTGAATCCGATGACTTTCCCGGTCGTCTTCAGCACGCATGCCAGTCGGCCATAACCATGGACGTCATAATCGCGGAGCGGCGCCGCCTCAAGTGCAGCCGCCGCAGCGGAAATGGATTCAAACGGTTGATTTCCCACGTAACGCACGATTTCCGGATTGGTGCCCAGCTCGTAGAATGCCGCGACGTCGTTATGGGTAAAGCGCCGGAGTAACAGGCGCTCGGTTTCCAGTGCTTGGTTCATGATGTCATGCTCTCCCGGCAAATCTGAAGTTCAAAAATAATTGGCGCGCCTTGGCACATCCGACGGCGTGTTTGATGGGATTTAGAATAACCAACCATAGGGGAAACCGTAGCGCCAGACGTTGAGTAATTCGCCAGAGCTTCGCATCCCAAGCACTTTCATAATGCGTTGCAAGTAGACCAGGAATTGATCGCGCTCCTCAGATTCCGAAACCGGAAACGATGCCATTGCGTTTTTGAACTGGGCGAGAACCATGGAGCGCCTCGGGTTAGCCGGCAATTCCCCGAGCAATGCATCCAACAGTCCGTCAACCGAACGCTGCGCAGATAATCGCACAGCCTCATTGGGTGCGCCAACGTAGAATTCCGATTGATCCGCCAGGAACTTCCGTTCTCCGCGAATTCGCGTGAGCGCCGCCATCGCCTGCGGCGTCACCGCAAGCGCCTCGTCGCCCACGAAAGTCGGCCACAAGTAGAACGAGAGTCCGGAAATACCACAGGCGATCACCAGGGCAGCCGCACCGACGAAGGCGACAATAATCTTCAGAATCTTAGACATCGCTCGTTTCGCATCAACGTTAAAGTGGCCGGCGCACGGACTTAGGCAATCGCCGTTCACGCCGCCGCATGGCGCACACAACCACACCCATGATGACGCCCATCATCGCATTGAAAGCATAGTTGTACTCCCTGCCGGCAAAGATCGAATAAATCAGGCCGCCAAGACAGCTACAGATAAATGCGAGAAGAAAGTCGGGCATCCAGCGCTTAAACAATTTCATGGCGAGGTCAACTTAAAATGAACTTCAATTCAACATTTTTAAATTGTTAACATGCCAGATTGCGTCCGTTTGGGCAAGAGCGAAAGCGCCAGCGTCATAGAAAAAGGCCTTGCTCGCAAACGCAAGGCCTCTTGAATCCAATGAAGTGGGCATCCCTGCCTGACATACAAAAACGGCCGCACCCTGCGACATGGCCCTTCAAATTCGGCATGCCACAGTCTGTCCATCGCCGACAAAACGCCACCTATGACAAAATACCGTTTTAACCACATAAAAACTTGCAAGAGTACCTATGCAACTACAAAACTTCAGCGATAAATTTTCAGACAATCTGGCCCAACTGCCCGTCATGGATACGGTGGCGGCAATCGAGTTGGTCGACCAGTCAGGCGCGCCAATAGCAAAGATCGAAAATAAGCCAGGCCAGGCGGGCTCGCTCCGCGTTTATGGCTGGCTGGCAGAAAAGTTCGGCGCCATTACCCCCGAAGCGGCGGAACTGGGCCTGAAGATGTATGCAGAACACACGCAGGATGCCCGCGCCAACCCAGGGAAACATCCCAACATTGACCGTCTGTTCAGCATCAAAACCCCAGATCAAACCCTGCAGGTGAAAGGCCTGTAATTTCTGCCTGGCAGCTGGCGTCTATACCCGGCTGCCGGCTACCGAACCTGATCGGGTAACGGTTGCCCGTCTGGTTGTATCTGCATTGCAGCCAACCGAAGTCACAAAGCCGGCCCATAAACGCAAAAACCCAACCGGGTTAGGGCTGGGTTCTTGGCATACTGCTGAATTCTGGCTCCCCGACCTGGACTCGAACCAGGGACCTGCGGATTAACAGTCCGTCGCTCTACCGACTGAGCTATCAGGGAATTGAGGGTCGAAACTTTAACGCTGAACGACCGTATTGTCAAACTAAAACTCCAGCAGCGCTGCCCACTGCTGAAAAGCGAAAGCCCAACCGGCGAGGACTGGGCTTTCACTTGGAAATTCTGGCTCCCCGACCTGGACTCGAACCAGGGACCTGCGGATTAACAGTCCGTCGCTCTACCGACTGAGCTATCAGGGAATTGAGGCCCGGATTATATCTGGGTCAATCCGAATTGACCAGAGGCTGCGCGCATTTTTCGTCGCGCAGCCGGCAAACCGGACCGGGCGCTCGCTTACTTGAGCTTTCTTGCGCTTACTTGCGCTTACGACGGGCGACCACACCCAGCAACGCCAGACCTGCGATCAGCATGCCGTATGTTTCAGGCTCAGGTACCGCAGCCATGACCGAGATGTTGTCCAGCGCGGCGCCGAAGTACGAATTGCGGCTGTCGCCGGCGAAACGCAAGGTGCTGGTGGTCGCATCCGCCACGAAGCTGAAACCTTGCGTCGTCCAGCCCATGGCGGCGCGCGAATTGCCGGTCGTATCGAAGGTGAACGCATGGCCACCCGTCACGCCGGCCGTGAGGTACTTCACCGCACCGCCGCCCTCGGGGTTGCCGGCCAGGTCGAAACTGACATTGTAGGTCTGGCCGACGACGGTGGCGAACGATTGCGAGATCACGCCGGTCGAGCTGCCGTTCAGGTCCAGGCTGTAATGGCCGGCGGCTGGCTGCCAGTAGGTGTTGACCAGATCGACGCTGCCACTGTCAACCGTCCATCCTCCGAGGTTGCCGCCGGCAAAGTAGGTCCGGAAAAGACCCGAGAAATTGCTGCTCTCGAAACCACCATTGACGATGTCTGCTGCGTGGGCCATCGGCGCCACAACGGCAAACGCTGCAACGGCGAGGGCTGCCTTTAATTTTTGCATATTGATATTCCTCAAGAAATTTAATAATTGCAATTTTACATCATTAGCACGGATTCAATACATGTCAATTTAGCACCCGTCGTGCTTTCCCGACAACCGAACACGCGCGCAGCGGAAGTGTCCCGGACACAGCCGGGCACCGCCCTCCCCAGCCAGGCAACAATTGAATAGATTTCACGCATGATCAAACGGATAACATCGCAGCGCACTTACTTGCATCACAGCAGTGATCAACCGCGATCGCGCGGGTTTTACATCCAACAGGGAAAACACACGATGAGATTTACGAAAAAGATGACACCGCTCGCCGTCGCCGCCATGCTGGCGGCGTCTTTATCGGCTTGCGGTGGCGGCGGCTCGGCCGGCACGACCACCGACGCCACGACCATCACCACCAGCTTCCCGGTCCAGCAAGCGCTGGCCTACGCGTTTACGCATGGCATGCAAGCCAATCTGTCCATCACAGGCACCGCCGCCAATGGCGCGAGCAGCGCTCAAATCAGCGGCACGCTGAGCTACGCGCTGGGGATCGCGTCCAACACGACCTTCGAGGGGGCGGCGGCGATGCAATCGACCGAGAGCCTGAGCGCCACTATCTCGGCCAACGGCATCTCCCAACCGATCGCGGTCACCGGTGCCTTGATTGTCAATGCACAATACGCGCCGATCGGGGAACGTTCGTCGGACGACTACTGCGTGGCCACCGGCACACCCACCTACCCCGCAATGGCCACCGCTGGCCAGACTGGCGCTATCGCCACGTTTAATTGCTACGCCGATAGCAGCAAGCAAACCTTGATCAACGTGCAGAAGCTGACCTATGTCACGACCCCGGGTAGCGATGCCAATAGCCTGAATTTCCAGATGGTGACCACCGACTATGGTCTGACCACCACGCCGCAAAGCAGCTACAGCACGACGTACACGATCTCGGCGGCGGGCGTGCCCAAGCTCACCCGCGCGCAAATCACCCAGATCTACAACGGCGTCACCGTCACGCTGGACGCGAAATAAAGCGACAGCGCGCCGCGTCCGTCAGACGCGGCTACCTTGGCGCCGGCAGTAGCTTCGCCAGGGCTGCAACATAGGCGCTGCGCGCGGTCTGGGTGATGGCCAGATCGCGCTGCAGGTCCGCCAGCCGGAGGTCGGCCAGGCGCACCATGTTCAACTGCTGGCGCGCCTCCTCCGATAACTCGCTCAGAATGTATTCTCTGCCGTCGATCTGGACTTTTTCAACATGGTTCATGACGTTACCTGGCTCCTGATAGGTGCTATGTTGCGGGTGTCGGCGCGCGGCCTGACCCAGCCTGCGGTTAATCTCACGAGTTATCCTGATGGCTTCCTCGATCCGCTGCGCCGATGCGTGTCCGCGCTGGCGACGCAGCGCACGGCATGTGCGCAACGCCATGGCACGTCCCTGATCGGGCGCCGATGCCAGCGGCCACGCGGATCCCGCCAGCGCCGCCCTGACGCGCTGAAACACGTCGTCAGGCATGGGCGCATCCGTCAATACGGCCTCGCTGGGCGCGAAGCCGCCAGCTTGCGCCAGCGACACCATGTATTGCGTGCCTTCGCACACCATGATCTGGCTGTCCGGCATCACGTGGACGAGCGGGCAGTATGGCGCCAGTTCCGGCAACACGTGATTGGGATAAATGCGGTGTTGCCAGTAGCGCGCCGCGATCCGCGCGAAGTGGCGGAAATCGGCGATGGGGATGAAGCGGGCCTCGGCGAACGGCAGGATTTCCACCTTGGGCTTGGTGGGCGTCACGGTGTCGTTGGAGACATCCAGATACAGGGTTCCCAACTGAAACGCGTTCTGGAAGAACTCTCCCCGCAAATCGCCCCACACCTGGCGGAATACGCCACCCGCCTTGCGAAAGGCGGCGAACGCCGCATACCCGGCGGCGGCGGCGCCGGTCGTCCATTCCCCGGCACGCAGGTCCTGCAATCGCTGCTGCACGGCCAGCGAGATTTCCAGGCACTGCCCAAGCGGATAGGCCTTGCCCAGCTTGACGGGCTGCTGGCGCGCCAGCGACGCATCCACCTGCGTCCGCACGGCGAAAAAGAAGGCTTCCAGTTCCGGCAACGCGGGCGACAGATAGCGAGCCGTCAACGCGGCCTGCCGCTCCTCGTCGTGGACGCGCGCTTCATTCGGCAACGGCAAATGGCGAACTGCTGACAGGCGGGAATCAGTATCCAAGGCGCACTCAGGAAAAGGATGAACGTTGTGATAACAATAACCACAACCGCGATAGTATCCGTTCCGTCCGCGCAAAGCAAAAAGCCCAACCGATGAAGGCTGGGCTTTTTGTTTGCTGTATTCTGGCTCCCCGACCTGGACTCGAACCAGGGACCTGCGGATTAACAGTCCGTCGCTCTACCGACTGAGCTATCAGGGAATAGAGGCAACATTTTATACTGTTTCGTTCACGCCATCAAGCTTTATGATAGTGCAACTTCTTACCGTACTTCATGCTGCCTTCCGGACCAATCTGTTGATCAATCCGGAGAAACAAGATATTAAAGGACTTTGGCGATCGCGTCAATGACGATGTCGATGTTGCGCGAGTTCAGGGCCGCCACGCAGATGCGGCCCGTGTCCACGGCGTAGATCGACTGTTCGCGCAGCTTGCCCACTTGCTCCTTGGTCAGGCCCGAGTACGAGAACATGCCGACCTGGTCGCGCACGAAGCCGAAGTCGTGGCCCGGGGCCTTCTCTTTCAGCTTGGTGACGAACGCTTCGCGCATTTCCTTGATGCGCACGCGCATGCCGGCCAGTTCCTCTTCCCACAGCTGGCGCAGGGCCGGCGTGGTCAGCACGGTGGCCACCACCTTGCCGCCGTGCACAGGCGGGTTCGAGTAGTTGGTGCGCACCACGCGCTTCAGTTGCGACAGCAGACGGGCCGCCTCTTCGGCGCTCGCGGCCACGACGCTCAGCGCGCCGACGCGCTCGCCGTACAGCGAGAACGACTTCGAGAACGAGTTCGAGATCAGCAGCGGGCCGCCGGCGGCAGCGAAGCGGCGCACCACGGCGCCGTCTTCGGCGATACCGGAGCCGAAGCCCTGGTAAGCCATGTCCAGGAACGGCACCAGGCCGCCGGCCGTCACGGCCGCGATCACCTCATCCCACTGGGCCGAGGTCAGGTCGGCGCCGGTTGGGTTGTGGCAGCAGGCGTGCAGCAGCACGATCGAGCCGCGCGGCATGGCCTTGATGTCGGCCAGCATGCCGGCGAAGTTCACGCCGTGGGTGGCGGCGTCGTAGTAGCTGTAGTTGTTGACGACGAAGCCGGCGCTTTCGAACAGCGCGCGGTGGTTTTCCCAGCTCGGGTCGCTGATGTAGACCTGGGCGCCCGGCGCGAAGCGCTGCAGGAAGTCGGCGCCGATCTTCAGCGCGCCGGTGCCGCCGATGGCTTGCACGGTGACGGCGCGCTTCTCTTGAATCACGGCGCTGTCGGCGCCAAATACCAGTTGCTGCACGGCCTGGTCGTAGGCAGCCAGACCTTCGATCGGCAGGTAGGTGCGCGGAGCGGGCTGCTCGATCAGCATGGCTTCCGCCTTCTGCACGCACGACAGCAGCGGCACTTTGCCATTGTCGTCATAATAGACGCCGACACCGAGGTTGATCTTCGCGGGATTCTGGTCCGCGTTGAACGCTTCGGTGATGCCCAGGATAGGGTCGCGTGGGGCCATGTCGATGGCGCTGAAGAGGCTGGCAGAAGGAGTCGTCATGATAAGATTGGTGTCGTTTGGAAGCGGTTCGCGGCAGTGTCAGCCGGCGGCTCCGAATTTAATAAAGTGCTTCAGGCCGCTGGCAGGCCATTATTCTATCAAAGGTCTGAAAAGATGGCTGAAACAGCAGACGTAAAAACCCCTTCCGCAGCAACAATCGTCACTTTTCCGGACTCGCCGTTCAAGCTGCACCAGCCCTTCCCGCCCGCCGGCGACCAGCCCACGGCCATCGACCAGCTGTGCGAAGGCATCAACGACGGCCTGTTCTTCCAGACCCTGCTCGGCGTGACGGGCTCGGGCAAGACCTACACCATGGCCAACGTGATCGCCCGCCTGGGCCGGCCCGCCATCGTGTTCGCGCCCAACAAGACGCTGGCGGCCCAGCTGTATTCGGAGTTCCGCGAATTCTTCCCCGAGAACGCGGTCGAGTACTTCGTCAGCTACTACGATTACTACCAGCCCGAGGCCTACGTGCCCCAGCGCGACCTGTTCATCGAGAAGGACTCGTCGATCAACGAGCACATCGAGCAGATGCGCCTGTCGTGCACCAAGTCGCTGATGGAACGGCGCGACGTGGTGATCGTGGCCACCGTGTCGGCCATCTACGGTATCGGTAATCCCAACGAATACCACCAGATGATCCTCACGCTGCGCGCGCGCGACCGCGTGGCGCAGCGCGACATCATCGCGCGCCTGATCCAGATGCAGTACACGCGCAACGAGGTCGACTTCGGCCGCGGCACCTTCCGCGTGCGCGGCGACACCATCGACATCTTCCCGGCCGAGCACGCCGAGCTGGCCGTGCGGCTGGAACTGTTCGACGACGAGCTTGAATCGATCCAGCTGTTCGACCCGCTCACGGGGCGCGTCAAGCAGAAGATCCCGCGCTTCACCGTCTACCCCGGCTCGCACTACGTGACCCCGCGCGCCACCGTGCTGCGCGCCATCGAGACCATCAAGGACGAGCTGCGCGAACGGCTCGAGTTCTTCCGCAAGGAGAACAAGCTGATCGAGGAACAGCGGCTGGAACAGCGCACCCGCTTCGACCTGGAAATGATGACCGAGATCGGCTTCACCAAGGGCATCGAAAACTATTCGCGCCACCTGAGCGGCGCGCTGCCGGGCGAACCGCCGCCCACGCTGGTCGACTACCTGCCGCAGGACGCGCTGATGTTCCTCGACGAGTCGCACGTGCTGGTGGGCCAGCTCAGCGCCATGTACAACGGCGACCGTTCGCGCAAGACCAACCTGGTCGATTACGGCTTCCGGCTGCCGTCCGCGCTCGACAACCGGCCGCTCAAGTTCGAGGAATTCCAGCAGAAGATGCGCCAGACCGTGTTCGTGTCCGCCACCCCGGCCGAGTTCGAGAACAGCCACGCGGACCAGGTGGTGGAACAGGTGGTGCGCCCCACCGGCCTGGTCGACCCGCAGGTGATCGTGCGCCCGGCGCTGAGCCAGGTGGACGACCTGATGTCGGAAATCACGCTGCGCGTGGCGCGCAACGAGCGCGTGCTGGTGACCACGCTGACCAAGCGCATGTCCGAACAGTTGACGGAATACCTGGGCGACCATGGCATCAAGGTGCGCTACCTGCACAGCGACATCGAAACGGTGGAGCGGGTGGAACTGCTGCGCGACCTGCGCATCGGCACCTTCGACGTGCTGGTCGGCATCAACCTGCTGCGCGAAGGGCTGGACTTGCCGGAAGTGTCGCTGGTGGCCATTCTGGACGCCGACAAGGAAGGCTTCCTGCGTTCGGAGCGCTCGCTGATCCAGACCATCGGCCGGGCCGCCCGCAACCTGCATGGTGTGGCCATCCTGTACGCCGACCGCATCACGGACTCCATGAGCCGCGCCATCGGCGAGACGGAGCGCCGCCGCGTCAAGCAGCTCGCATTCAACGAAGCGAATGGCATCGTGCCGCGCGGCGTGAGCAAGTCGATCCGCGACATGATCGACGGCGTCTACAGCCCCGACGCGGCGCGCGAGGAACTGCAGGTGGCGCAGGAGACGGCCAAGTACGAGGCCATGAGCGAGAAGCAGATCAGCAAGGAAATCAAGAAGCTGGAGAAGCAGATGCTCGACCACGCCAAGAACCTGGAGTTCGAAAAGGCGGCCCAGGTGCGCGACCAGCTGCACGTGCTCAAGCAGCAGCTGTTCGGCGCCCCGGGCGAAGACCACCTCGACCCCATGGCAGGCTAAAACAAAACCGGGGTCAGGTCATGAATTCACGCAAGTTGCGTGAATTCATGACCTGACCCCGGTTTTTTTACAGGGTTTTGACGAACTCGCGCACGCCGCCCAGCAGCATTTCGATCGACATGGCCGTCAGGATCAGGCCCATCAACCGTTCGAAGGCCGTCATCACTTGCGAACCGAGCGCCTTTTGCAGGCGCTCGGCGCCCAGGAACACGGCCAGCCACACCACGCCCACGGCGCCCAGCGCCGCCACGTGCACCAGCACTTCCCCCGTGCTCTCGCGCGAGAACAGCAGCACCGTGGCCAGCGCCGACGGACCGGCCAGCGCGGGGATGGCCAGCGGCACGATGAACGGTTCGCCGCCTTCGGTCTTGCCCAGCACACCATCGGGATGGGGGAAGATCATGCGGATGGCGATCAGCAGCAGGATCACGCTGCCGCCAATCCGCAGCGACACTTCCGACAGCTGCAGCGCGGACAGGAAGTGGCGGCCGAAGAACATGAAGATCAGCAGCACGGCGAACGCGATCGCGCATTCGCGCACCACGATGCGGGGCCGGCGCGCCGGCGCCACCGGGTTGAGCGCGGCGGCGAACAGGGGGACATTGCCGAACGGGTCGGTCACAAGCAACAGCAGGATAAAGGTCTGGAAAAAATTCTGGGTCATGGGGGCTTTCATACGGGCGCCGGTTGGCGGCTCTATGCTGCCACGAGTCAACTTTCTGCGCAATCGCCGCCGCTCAATAGCGGTAGTCGAGGCGCAGGTTCAGGCTGAAATGCT
Organism: Rugamonas sp. GW822-FHT03B10; assembly: GCF_058801745.1. Classification (NCBI taxonomy): domain Bacteria; kingdom Pseudomonadati; phylum Pseudomonadota; class Betaproteobacteria; order Burkholderiales; family Oxalobacteraceae; genus Rugamonas; species Rugamonas sp. GW822-FHT03B10. The sequence goes on from NZ_JBXANP010000009.1 coordinate 64,711, forward strand.
CGTCCGGGATGCCGCCCACGGAGGACGGTGGCGACGGCAGCCGGTTGTCGCGGTTGAACAGGTTGCGCAGCTGGAGGTAGGCCGTCAGGCGCGGCGTATAGCGGCGCTCCACGCCCACGTCGGTGCGCAGGTAGCGCGGCAGGGTCTGCGTGGGTAGGCCGTCGCCGGCGGGGATGTCGTCGGTGCGCGATTGCCAGCGCTGGTTCAGCGTCAGCACGCAGGCCGGGTCGGACAGCGCATGGCTGATGCCGAGGTTGACCATGGTGGCGGGGAAGATGTTGTAGTCCATGCCGGTGATGGCGTTGCGGCTGCGCACGTACGAGGCGCTGGCGTCCAGCCCCCAGCCCCGCCACTGGCCTTGCATGCTGACGGTGGCGCCATAGGCGTCATTGCGGCCGACGTTGCGGTACTGGGTCAGCGTGGCCGGCGGCGCCAGCACGGCGGAAATGCCGTCGCGCCACAAGGTACGGAACACGGTGGCCTGGGCCAGGTAGCGCGCCGTCTGGCGCTGGGCCACCAGCTCGTAGCTGTCGATCACTTCCGGCTTGAGGTCGGGATTGCCGAGCACGCTGCCTGCGGCGCCGCCCATCTCCACCGCCGACGGCGCGCGGAACGCCTGGCCGTACAGGAATTTGAGCGCCGCGTCGGGCAGCGGGTGGTAGATCAGGCCCAGCCGCGGCGACGCATGGCGGCCGAAATCGGAATAGTCATCGAGCCGGCCGCCATACACCAGCCCCCAGCGTTCGCCCCAGTTGCTGTTCAGTTCCAGCGTCAGGTTGCGCACGCCGCGCCCCGCGCCCTCTGCCGGGTTGATGGTGGTGGGCAGCGGCTGCCCGGCCAGCGTGACCGCCTCGGCCAGCGCGCTGCGCACGCCGAGCCGCTCCTGCCCGGCCGACAGGGCCCAGGCCGTGTGCCAGGCGGGCAGGCCGTCGCGCCACGTGGCTTGCAGGCCGGCGCGGTACTGGCGCGTCCACAAGTCGCGGTGGATGGGCACGGCGCCGGTGCCGAGGTTGCTGGCCAGGTCGTTGTCCACCCACCAGTAGTAGCCCTTCAGTTCGACGGAGCCGCCGCGCTCAAGGTCGCGCCGCACGCCGGCCTGCGTCATGGCGAAGCGGGTGGCCAGCCAGCCCAGGTCGTTGCCGCCGGACAGGCGCGTGCCGAAGCCCTGGAACGCGTCGGCGTCGTAGTGGTGCAGGTACAGGCCGCCGAACCAGGACAGGCCGCCCTGCCCTTCGCCGGCCAGTTTGAACGACGCCGTCTGGGCGTCGAAGTTGTTCTCGCGCGCGCTTTGCAGCGGCCGGCCCGTGACCGGGTGGACGGCGTGGGCCACGCGGTCCTGGTCCGGCTGGCCGTTGGCGGCCAGCGCCACGTTCAGGCGCGCGCCGTCGCCCACGGCGGTGCTCTGGCGCAGGGCCGCCTCGTAGTAGCCATTGCTGGCACCCGCCGCGCTGAGCTCGCGCTGGTCGTGGTCGGCCTCGTAGCCGCGCAGGGCCAGCAGGCCGTGGAAGGCGTCGCTGCCGTACAGGGCCGAACCGGGGCCTTCGATCAACTGCATCTGGCTCAGCGCGCCGAGGTTGATGGCCGGCAGGTTGAACTGGGGACCCGAGCGGAACAGGTCATTGAGCGGCACGCCATCCCAGCTGGTGGCCACGCCGGTGTAGGACGTGCTGCGCGCATAACCGCGGATGGCCAGCACCTGGTTGCCGCTGGTGTGCGGCAGCACCTGCACGCCCGGCTGCGTCTCCAGCGCGTCGAGCAGGCGGCGCGCGCCGTGGCGCTGCCATTGCTGGGGCGTGATGGCGCTCACGGAGGCGGCCGTGTCGAGCAAGCCGGCCGCCAGCAACGAGGCGGCGCTGACATCCACATTGCCCAATTCCTCCAGCGACAGCTCGCGCAGGTCGCCGGGCGGCACGGCCGCGCCCGCGCAAGCCGCATGCAGCGCCAGCCCGGCGGCCAGCACCATGGCGGACGCCTTGCGGTCGGACGGGGCTGCGATGAGGCGGGGCTTGCGCATGAGGGTTCAAGAGCATGGTGTGGCACGGACAACCCGACAGTTGCCGAATTCATTGTATGCCAGCAAGTGATTATTATGGCAATATTTTAATGCTAGCAATCTGCAACTGTTGCATGGCGGCGTAATGGCGGACGTAAAAAAAGCGGCCCGCAGGCCGCTCTTGATCGGACGAAACACCGGCACCGCTTTACGCGGCCACCTCGCCCTTCTTGATCCACGCCGCCAGCTGGTGCGGACGCAGGCCGTCGTAGTCCTCGAACGGCTGGTGGATCCACGGGTTGTGCGGCAGTTCCTGCATCTGGTAGTCGGGCTTGAAGGCCGAGCTGCCCTTGGTCCAGATCACGGCCGTGCGCACTTCGGACACACCGTCGAAGTTGTTCTTCAGGTGCTCGATCACCTTCATCAGCGTCACGCCCGAATCGGCCAGGTCGTCGATCAGCAGGATCCTGCCCGACAGCGGGCCCTTGGTCATCGTCATGTACTTGGCGATGTCGAGGTCGCCCTGCACGGTGCCCTTGTCGGCGCGGTACGAGCTGGTCGACAGGATCGCCAGCGGCACGTCGAAGATGCGCGAGAACATGTCGCCGGGGCGCACGCCGCCGCGCGCCAGGCACAGCACCTGGTCGAATTTCCAGCCAGATTCATGGACCTTCAGCGCCAGGCGCTCGATCAGGCGATGGTACTCATCCCAGGACACCCAGAGATGCTTGTCGTTCGATTGTGGGGTGGTCAAGATGATAACTCCTCAGTGTGTTGCTTGAATTACTCGAACGGGTGACGCAGCACGATCGTCTCTTCGCGATCGGGGCCGGTCGACACCATGTCAACCGGCACGCCGACCAACTCTTCGATCCGTTTGATGTAGTTGCGGGCGGCGGCCGGCAGCGCGGCCAGCGACTTGGCGCCCACCGTGCTTTCCTTCCAACCCGGCATTTCCTCGTAGACGGGCACGCAACGCGCCGCCTCTTCCGCGCCGGACGGGAAGATGTCGACCGGCTGGCCGTCCACCGTGTAGCCGGTGCACAGCTTGAGCGACTCCAGGCCGTCGAGCACGTCCAGCTTGGTCAGGCACATGCCGGTCACGCCGTTGATCTGCACCGAACGGCGCAGCAGGGCCGCGTCGAACCAGCCGCAGCGACGGGCACGGCCCGTCACGGTGCCGAACTCGTGGCCCACTTGCGCCAGGTGGTGGCCGACGCCGGCGTCGGTCGGCAGTTCCGACGGGAACGGGCCGGAGCCGACGCGCGTCGTGTAGGCCTTGGTGATGCCCATGATGTAGTGCAGCATGCCCGGCCCCACGCCCGAACCGGCGGCGGCGTTGCCGGCCACGCAGTTGGACGAGGTGACGAACGGATAGGTGCCGTGGTCCACGTCCAGCAGCGAACCTTGGGCGCCTTCGAACAGCAGGTTGGCGCCGGCCTTGTGTGCTTTGTACAGCGCGCTCGAGACGTCGGTCACCATCGGGCGCAGGCGCGGCACGTAGGCCAGCGCGTCGTCCAGGGTCTTCTGGTAGTCGATCTTCGGCGCCTTCAGATAGTTTTCCAGCACGAAGTTATGGTAGTCGAGGTTCTCGGCCAGCTTCTCCGACAGGCGCTTTTCGCTCAGCAGGTCGGCGATGCGGATGGCGCGGCGCGCCACCTTGTCTTCGTAGGCCGGGCCGATGCCCTTGCCGGTGGTGCCGATCTTGGCGGCGCCACGGGCCGCTTCACGGGCCGCGTCCAGCGCTGCGTGGTAAGGCAGGATCACGGGGGCGGCGTCCGACACCTTCAGGCGCGACGCCACTTCCACGCCGACCGCTTCCAGCTTGTCGATCTCGCGCAGCACGTCCGGCACCGACACCACCACACCGTTACCGATGTAGCAGGCCACGCCGGGGCGCATGATGCCCGACGGGATCAGCTGCAGCGCCGTCTTCACGCCGCCGATGACCAGCGTATGGCCGGCGTTGTGGCCGCCCTGGAAACGCACCACACCTTGTGCATGATCGGTCAACCAGTCAACGATCTTGCCCTTACCTTCATCGCCCCACTGGGTGCCGATGACAACGACGTTCTTTGCCATATTTTTCTTTGACATCACACTTAACCTAAGTTTTTAAGAATCCAGTTACTACCATCATCGTCGAGCACCAGCGCGCGGTCGCACTCGAACTCGTCCTGTTCATTGCTGTGACCCGGCATGGACTGGATCACCACTTCGCCGGACTTGCGCAGCTCGGCGATTTTCTCTTTCAGCTCCGGCGCGTTACCCCACGGCGCGCGGATCGAATGCTTGCGTTCGGCCGTCGGCAGCAACCGCGCCAGTTCGCGCAGGTCGAGCGAGAAGCCGGTGGCCGGACGGGCGCGGCCGAAGGCCTCGCCCACGTGGTCGTAACGGCCGCCACGGGCCACGGCGTTGGGCAGGCCCGGCACGTACAGCGCGAACATGGCGCCGCTCTCGTACTGGTAGCCGCGCAGGTCGGCCAGGTCGATCGCCACCTCGGCGCGGCCGATGGCCGAACCGGCCAGCGCGGCCAGTTCCGCCAGCGCCTTGGCGATACCGGGCAGGTCGGGCAGCACATCGCGCGCCTTCTTGAGCACTTCCACGTCGCCGTACAGGTTGGGCAGCGCCAGCAGCGCGTCGCGCACCATCGGCGAGTAGTCGGCCGTCAGGTCGCGCAGGCCGGGAATGTCCTTGGCGCGCAGCAGCAGGTACAGGGCCGCCTCGTCGCGCACGGCGGCCGGGTCGCCGGCGATCAGCGAACGCAGCACGCCCACGTGGGACAGGTCCAGCCGCACGTCGTTGAAGCCGGCCAGGGCCAGCGAGGCCAGCGCCAGTTCCTGGATCTCGGCGTCCGCCTCCAGGCCGGCGTGGCCGTAGATCTCGGCGCCGATCTGCAGCGGTTCGCGGGTGGCGTGCAGGCCCGAGGGACGGGTGTGCAGCACGCTGCCGGCGTAGCACAGGCGGGTGACGGAGGCGCGGTTGAGCAGGTGGGCGTCGATGCGGGCCACCTGGGTCGTCATGTCGGCGCGCAGGCCCAGCATGCGGCCCGAGGCCGGATCGACCAGTTTGAAGGTGCGCTGGTCGGTGTCCTGCCCGGCGCCGGTGAGCAGCGACTCGACGTATTCGAGCAGCGGCGGCATCACCAGCTCGTAGCCGTACAGGCGGAAATTATCCAGCATCAGACGACGCAGTTCTTCGATCTTGCGTGCTTCCGACGGCAGGACGTCGGCGATATTCTCGGGCAGAAGCCAATTCGGCATGGGAAACTGGAGTCGGAAGTTAGTGAAATTTGAACAACGTGGCGCAATCGCGCAGCCATCAAGCGCAGAGCCGAACCTGATATTTTACGCGAAAATGCGCCGGGGAAGGAGGAAAATCACGCGGCGGACGGGGAAAACGGGGCCGGCCGGCTGTGCGCCGCGCCGGCCCCGTCACCGCCTTACTTCTTGCCGGCCGCGGCGCCCGCGCCTTTGAAATACTTGAAGAAGTCGGAATTGGAATCGATCACCATCACGTCGCCGTGGTTCTTGAAGGTGGCGCGATACGCTTCCAGGCTGCGGTAGAACTTGTAGAACTCGGGGTTCTTGCCGAACGCCTCGGCGTAGATCTGCGACGCCTTGGCGTCGCCTTCACCACGGATGGTCTCGGCCTGGCGGTAGGCTTCGGCCAGGATCACGGTGCGCTGCTTGTCGGCGTCGGCGCGGATCTTCTCCGAGTCGGCCGAGCCGGTCGAGCGCAGTTCGTTGGCCACGCGCACGCGCTCGGCCTTCATGCGGTCGTACACGGAGTTGTTGATCTGCTCCACGTAGTCGACCCGCTTCAGGCGCACGTCGATGATCTCGACGCCGATCTGGGACGCCTCCGTCACCACCTTGCCACGGATGGCTTCCATCACCTGGCCGCGCTGGCCGGAGATCACTTCGCGCACGGTGTGCTTGGTGATCTCCTCGTTCAGCGCCGCCTTGACGATCTGCGACATGCGGTCGCGCGCGCGGTTCTCGTCGCCGCCGAAGCTGACGAAGTACTTCTTGGGCTGGTCCTCGCCACGGCCGATGCGCCACTTGACGAAGGTGTCGACCAGGATGTTCATCTTCTCGGCCGTGATGAAGCGCTCGGCGTCGGGCGACTCGATGGTCATGATGCGGTTATCGAGGTACAGCACGTTCTGGAACGGCGGCGGCAGTTTGAAGTGCAGGCCCGGGGTGCGGATCACCTCCTTCACTTCGCCGAGCGCGAACACGATGGCGTAACGGCGCTGGTCGACCACGAACATGGTGGACGACAGCAGCATCAGGGCGATGAATCCGCCCACTACGATGGTAACGATACGATTCATTAGCGGCCCTCCCGTTCACGTGACGAATCGCGCGAACGGCTGTCGCGCTGACGGCTCATCTCCACCGTCGGCATCATGTCGGACGGCGTGGACGCCGCCGGTGCAGGCGCCGGCGCCGCCGTGGCGGCGGCCGCCTTGGCCGCTGCGGCGGCCGCGTCGGTGGCAGCCGCCTGGGCGATCAGTTTGTCGAGCGGCAGGTACAGCAGGTTGCTGCCGGACTTGGCGTCCACCATCACCTTGCTGGCGCTGGAGAAGATCTGCTGCATGGTCTCCAGGTACATGCGGTCGCGCGTGACGGCCGGCGCCTTCTGGTACTCGGCCAGCACCTGCTTGAAGCGGGCCGCGTTGCCGGCCGCGTTCTCGCTGACGGTGGCACGGTAGGCCTCGGCCTCCTGCACCAGGCGGAACGCCGCGCCGCGCGCCTTGGGCACCACGTCGTTGGCGTAGGCCTGGCCTTCGTTCTTCTGGCGCTCGCGGTCCTGGCCGGCCTTGACGGCGTCGTCGAACGCGCTCTGCACCTGCTCGGGCGGTTGCACGCCCTGCATGGTGACGTTGGTGATCTGGGCGCCGGTGGCGTAGCGGTCCAGGATGTGCTGCATCAGCTGCTGGGTCTCGAAGGCCACCTTCTCGCGGCCCTCGTACAGCACGAAGTCCATCTTGCTCTTGCCGACCACTTCGCGGATGGCCGTCTCGGCCACCTGGCGCACGGTGTCCTCGGGGTCGGCGTTGTTGAACTGCCAGGCCACCGGATCCTTCAGCGTGTACTGCACGGCGAACTGGATGTCGATGATGTTCTCGTCGTCGGTCAGCATCAGCGCCTCGCGCGACTGCTTGTTCTTGACGTTGCCACGGTAGCCCACTTCCACCGTGCGCACCTGCGACACCTTGACCGTCTCGTCGCTCTGGAACGGGTACGGCCAGCGCCAGTTGAAGCCGGCCGGCGTGGTGTGGCTGAATTTGCCGAACGTGAGCACCACCCCGGTCTGGCCTTCCTGCACGATGAACGAGCCGGAGGCCAGCCAGACCAGCGCCAGCACGGCGCCCACGGCGCCGGCCGTGATGCCCGCGCCCTTCATGTCGGGACGGGGGCCGGACGGCGTGCCGCCGCCGTCGGGACCCTTCTTCTGGCCGAAGAAGGCGTTCAGGCGCTGGTTGAAATCGCGCCACAGCTGATCGAGGTCGGGCGGTCCGTCGCCGGGCTTGTTGCCCTCCTGGGCGTGGCGGTTGCCGTCCTTCTTGTCAGCGCCCCAGCGGGGATCGTTGAGCGAGAGTTTCAGGCCCAGTCGTTGCATGAGAGTGGAGACACGCATACTTAATGTGATCCGACATGAGTGATGGTTGTTTTGCCTGGCGCGCCCTCGTCGGGGGCCAGGGTGTCGTCGTCCTGCAGATCCGGTTCATGCCCGTCGTCGCCGTCATCGTCGCCGGCGTCGGCCAGTTCGCCCTCATAGCGCGGGCGCGGCGGACGCGCGCCCGGCGCGGCCTTGGCCCATTCGACGATCGCCGCGCGCAGCAGATCGAGGCCGGCGCCGGTGCGGGCGCTGATGAAAACGCGGGAAATTTTATCATATTCATCACGCTCGACGGACGGCTCCAGCCCCGCCGCGTCGATCTTGTTCCAGACAAGGATCTGCGGAATATGATCGGCGCCGATCTCCTTGAGCACCAGGTTCACCTGCTCGATCTGCTCCATGCGCACCGGCGACGAGGCGTCCACCACGTGCAGCAGCAGATCGGCGTGGATGGTCTCCTCCAGCGTGGCGCGGAACGCCGCCACCAGCTGGTGCGGCAGTTCGCGCACGAAGCCGACCGTGTCGGAGATCACGACCTGGCCCACGTCCTCGCCCAGGTAGACACGGCGCGAGGTCGTGTCCAACGTGGCGAACAACTGGTTGGCCACGTACACGCCGGCCTTGGTGACGGCGTTGAACAGGGTCGATTTGCCGGCGTTGGTGTAGCCCACCAGCGAGATGGAGAAGGTCTGGGTACGCCCGCGCGCGCGGCGCTGGGTATCGTGCTGCTTGCGCAGCTTGTCGAGCCGGGCCCGCAGCGCTTTCACGCGCTCGCCGATCAGGCGGCGGTCCGTCTCGAGCTGGGTCTCACCGGGGCCGCGCAGGCCGATACCGCCCTTTTGCCGTTCCAGGTGGGTCCAGCCGCGGATCAGGCGCGTGGCCAGGTGCTGCAGCTGGGCCAGCTCCACCTGCAGCTTGCCCTCGTGGCTCTTGGCGCGCTGGGCGAAGATGTCGAGGATCAGGCTGGTGCGGTCGAGCACCCGCACGTTCAGGCGCTTCTCCAGGTTGCGTTGCTGGGCCGGCGACAGCGCGTGGTTGAAGATGACGATCTCGATCTGGTGATCGAGCACGGCCAGGCCGATCTCGTCGGCCTTGCCGCTGCCGACGAAATAGGCCGCGTCGGGACTGGAGCGCTTGGCCGTGATGGTCGTGACGGGTTCCGCCCCGGCCGACCGGGCCAGCAGTTGCAGTTCCTCGATGCTGGCGGCGAAGTCGCCCTGACCGAAGTCGATACCGACTAAAGCGGCGCGCATACGGCGGTCGGGCGAGTGAGCGGATGACGAGGTGGCAAGCGCTTATTCCGCGTCGGCTTCAATGTTCAGATTGACGGCGCGGGCCGGCACCACGGTCGAAATGGCGTGCTTGTACACCATCTGGGTCACGGTGTTACGCAGCAGCACCACGTACTGGTCGAACGATTCGATGTGACCCTGCAGCTTGATGCCGTTGACCAGGTAGATCGAGACAGGCACGTGCTCTTTGCGCAAGGCGTTGAGGAATGGGTCTTGTAACAGTTGCCCTTTGTTGCTCATAACAGCTCCGATTAATGTTGTAGTGTTTGAATTGGAGGCGGCACGCTGGTTTTCAAGTGCGGCTCAATATAAAAACAGGGTGCAAGCTTCACTCCCCCGCAGGGGAATCATGCCATGAAGCTACTGTAACCTGTTTTCGCACTTTCTGCAGGCCGCGCCAGCGCGTTTCGCCCTAATTTCTGTGCTTATTTCTGCGTTTTGGCAAATGGATTCTTGCCAGTGCGCAATTCAATGCGCAGCGGCGTGCCCACCAGCGAGAACGTGTCGCGGAAATGTTTTTCCAGGTAACGCTTGTACGGATCGCCCACCGCGTCCAGCGCATTGCCGTGGATCACGATCACGGGCGGGTTCATGCCGCCCTGGTGCGCATAGCGCAGCTTGGGTCGGATCGAACCCTTGCGGCGTGGCTCCTGCTTCTCCACGGCCTCGATCAGCGCGCGCGTCAGCTTGGGCGTGGACAGGTCGCACATGGCGGCCGCGTAGGCGGAATCGATCGACTTCATCAGCGGGCCGATGCCGGTCGCCTTCAGGGCCGAGATGAAATGGGTCTTGGCGAACGACAGGAAGTCGAGCTTGCGGTCGAGGTCGATCTTGATCTCGTCGCGGCGGTCCGACTGCAGGCCGTCCCACTTGTTGACGGCCACCACCAGCGCGCGGCCCGTTTCAAGCACGAAGCCGGCGATGTGGGCGTCCTGTTCGGAAATGTCCTGCTGGGCGTCCAGCAGCAGCACCACCACGTTGGCCTCCGAGATCGATTGCAGCGTCTTGACCACCGAGAATTTCTCGATCGCCTCGAACACCTTGCCGCGGCGGCGGATGCCGGCCGTGTCGATCAGCGTGTACAGCTTGCCGTCGCGCTCGAACGGGATCTCGATCGAATCGCGGGTGGTGCCCGGCATGTCGAACGCGATCACGCGCTGTTCGCCCACCAGGGTGTTGATCAGGGTCGACTTGCCCACGTTGGGGCGGCCGACGATGGCGATCTTGATGCCGTGGTCGGACGGCTCCAGCTCCTCGGGCTCCTCGGGGCGCTGGGCGAAGGCCAGGTTGAGCGCCTCCTCCACCAGGTCGGCCACGCCGTCGCCGTGGGCCGACGAGATGGCGTACGGATCGCCCAGGCCCAGTTCGTAGAAGTCCGACACCACGGCCGTGTAGCGCATGCCCTCGGACTTGTTCACCACCAGCAGCACCGGACGGCCGCTCTTGCGCAGGAAGTCGGTGATGGTCTTGTCGTGCGGCGTCAGGCCCTGGCGGCCGTCGACCAGGAACACGACGACGTCGGCCTCGGCCACGGCCTGCTTGGTCTGCAGGGCCATCTGGTGCATGATGCCTTCCTTGGCGACGGGTTCGAAACCGCCCGTGTCGATCACGAGGAAGGGACGTTCGCCGACACGGCCCTCGCCATAGTGACGATCGCGCGTCAACCCAGGCAAGTCCGCCACCAGCGCATCGCGCGAGCGGGTCAGACGATTGAATAAGGTCGATTTCCCAACATTGGGTCGACCCACTAGTGCGATTACCGGCTTCATTGTATTACTCGACCGCGATGGCGGTCACTGTCCCTGATTGGGTTTGAAAAATCAAATTCGCGCCCGCCACCACCGCCGCCGATTGTATCGGGCTGCCGTCGGTAGCGACGCGACCTATTAAAGCGCCATCTTCCCGCGACAGGAAGTGGATGTAACCCTGCAAGTCGCCGACCGCGACAGCGCGGCCGTACGACACAGGCGTGGACAGGCGGCGGTAGGCCAGCTTGTCCGTTTTCCAGGCGTTGGTGCCCGTCTCGCGGCTGTACGCGGCCAGCGCGCCCTGGTCGTCGGCGACGAACACGAAGCGCTGGTCGACGGCCACCCCGACGTCCGAGGACGCCGGCTTGGCCCAGTGCGGCACGCCGGTGGCCAGGTCGAAGCAGGCCACCCGGCCCTGGTAGGACACGGCGCACACGTCCTTGTCGTACACCACGGGCGCGCCGGCGATGTCGGTCACGCGCTCCAGTTCCGTCGCCCCGCGCGGCTCGCCCACCACCACCTCGAAGCGCGGCAGGCCGCCGGCCAGGGCCAGCGCCAGCAGCTTGCCGCCCGGCTGGGCCACATACACGTTCGGGCCGGCGATGGTCATGCCGGGCGCGTTGCGCAGCGTGAGCGCGGGCGTGGTGCGGGCCACGGACCAGCGCTTGACGCCGGTGGCCGCCTCATAGGCCGTGATCTGGTTGTCGACGCTGCGCACCACCACCACGTCCGTGCCCACCACGGGCGAGGACAGCACTTCGCTCGACGCCTGCGCCTTCCACAGCGGCTTGCCGTTGGCGTCGAACGCAAGGATAACACCCTTGGTCCCGCCCACCACGGTCACGTCGCCGTTGCTGCCCACGCCGGCCGTCAGGTCGGCGCCGGCCTTGACGCGCCACAGTTCCTTGCCGGTGGTCGCGTCGAGCCGCGCCACGGTGCCGCCGGCGTCGGCCACGTACACGTTGTTGCCCACCAGCGCGGGCGTGAACACGGCCTGGCCGGACGAGCCGAGCGAGTACTTCCACGCCGCGTGCGGCGACATGGTGGCCTTGAACTCGACCAGCGGCGCTGGCTGGTTCTTGGTTTCCTTCGACGAGAACAGCGAGCAGCCGGACATCAGCGCCAGCAGGCTCACTGCGATTACTTTTTGGGTGGTGCGCATAAATTTAACCTTGTTGGTACAGGTAAGGCATGAGGGACGGCGCGCCTGTCGCGCGCGTCCCCGCGAAGATGCTTACGCCGCGTCCTTGGCCGCGGGCACGGCGCCGCCGATGGCTTCGAACTTCAGCTCGATCAGCTGGCGGCCGGGGTTCTTCTTGTCGGTCGCATCCAGCGCGGCCTGGTAGGCGGCGCGGGCCTCGGCCAGCTTGTTCTGCGCGGCCAGCACGTCGCCCTTGCGGTCGGCGACGGCGCCGGCGAACTGCGGCGCGGTGACGGTGGCGAGCACCTTGAGCGCCTCGTCGTAACCCTTCTCGTCCAGCAGCACGCCGGCCAGGCGCAGCTTGGCCACCGACTTGGTTTCATCGTCGCCGTGCTCGGACGCCCATTGCAGCTGGGCCTTGGCCGACTTCAGATCATTGGCGTCGAACGCGCTCTTGGCGGCCAGCAGCGCACCCATGGGCGCGTAGGCGGTGCCGGCGAAGCGGCTTTCCATGTCGCCGGCGGCGCGCAGCACCTTGGCCGCGTCCTTGGCATCGACGGCGTGCTGCAGCTCGTCGTACAGGGCCGACGCCTGGGCCGCCTGGCTGCGCTGGTAGTAGTTCCAGCCGGTCCAGCCCGAGTAGGCGGCCAGGCCCGCGATCAGCACCCACGAGGTCAGGTTGCCATACTGATTCCACCACGCTTTGAGGGAAGCAAGTTGTTCTTGTTCTTCGAGATCGTATGCCATGAATTTAAGTCAGGTTGGGGTTGTAAAGGTTAATCGGTACCGTTCAATACAGCTCAGTGATTGCAGTTCTCGTCGTGCACGTGATAGTGGCCGCCGTCGCTGGTGATCTGCTCGACCAGGAAGTCCACCACCTCATCGAACGGCACGGTCGATTGCTGCTGCTCGCCCTCGGCCGCGCGCATGGCCTTGACGCTGGCCGTGTGGTTGGCCACTTCGTCCTCGCCGATGATGACGGCGAAGGCGGCGCCGCTGCCGTCGGCCTTCTTCATCTGCGACTTGAAACTGCCGGCGCCGGCGGCCGTGGAGGCGTGCATGACCACGTCCAGGCCGGCGTCGCGGATACGCTCGCCCAGCACGAACGCCTGCAGCTGCGCCGCCTCGCCCTGGTGCACCAGGTACACGTCGCACTGGTTCGGCTGTTCCGGCTCGCCCTCTTCCTTCATCAGTTCCAGCAGGCGTTCGATGCCCATGGCGAAACCGACGGCCGGCGTCGGCTTGCCGCCGAAGCTGGCGATCAGCGGATCGTAACGGCCGCCCGCGCACACGGTGCCCTGCGAACCCAGTTGGTCCGTCACCCACTCGAACACGGTGCGGTTGTAGTAATCGAGGCCGCGCACCAGGCGGGTGTTGATGGTGTACGGGATGTTGTTGTGGTCGAGGATCTTGCGCACGCCGTTGAAGTGGGCCAGCGATTCCTCGCCCAGGTAGTCGAGCAGCTTGGGCGCGTTGTTGACCATCTCCTGCATGGCGGGATTTTTGGTGTCGAGGATGCGCAGCGGGTTGCTGTGCAGGCGGCGCTTGGCCTCGGCGTCCAGCAGCGCCTCGTGCGACTCCAGGTAGGCGATCAGGTCCACGCGGTGGCGCGCGCGCTCCTCGGCGTCGCCGATCGAGTTCAGTTCCAGGCGGATGTTCTGCAGCCCCAGGTCGTCCCACAGGCGGCGGCACAGCATGATCAGCTCGGCGTCGATGTCCGGGCCGTTGAAGCCCACGGCCTCGCAGCCGAACTGGTAGAACTGGCGGTAGCGGCCGCGCTGCGGACGCTCGTGGCGGAACATGGGGCCCGTGTACCACAGGCGCTTGGGGCCTTCGTAGACGAGGTTATGCTCGATCACGGCGCGCACCACGCCGGCCGTGCCTTCCGGGCGCAGCGTGAGCTGGTCGCCGTTCATGGAATCGGTGAACGAGTACATCTCCTTTTCCACGATGTCGGTCACGGCGCCGATGGCGCGCGCGAACAGGCCCGTGTTCTCCAGGATGGGGGTGCGGATCTGCTGGAAGCCATAGCTCTGCACCACCGACTGCGCGGTGTTCTGGAACAGTTCCCACAGGTGGGCGTCGGCCGGCAGGATGTCGTTCATGCCTTTGACGGCGACGATTTTTTCAGCTTTTTTGTTTTCGGACATTGCGATCTTCTTCTAGCTTAGCTCAGGCAGCCACGGTCTTGCCGTAATTGGTCTGCACGTAATTCAATACGATGGTCTGGAATTCCTCGACGATGCGCTCGCCGCGCAGCGTGGCCACCTTCTGGCCGTCGACGAACACCGGCGCGGCCGGCGATTCGCCCGTGCCGGGCAGGCTGATGCCGATGTTGGCGTGCTTCGATTCGCCGGGGCCGTTGACGATGCAACCCATCACGGCCACGTTCATCGCCTCCACGCCCGGATAGGTCTTTTTCCATTCCGGCATCTGCTCGCGCAGATAGGTCTGGATGTTGTCGGCCAGTTCCTGGAACGTGGTCGAGGTGGTGCGGCCGCAGCCGGGGCAGGCGATCACCATCGGCGTGAACTTGCGCAGGCCCATGGTCTGCAAAATCTCCTGGCCCACCACCACTTCCTTGGTGCGGTCGCCGCCCGGTTCCGGCGTGAGCGAGATGCGGATGGTGTCGCCGATGCCCTCCTGCAGCAGCACCGACAGCGCTGCCGTCGAGGCGACGATGCCCTTGCTGCCCATGCCGGCCTCGGTCAGACCCAGGTGCAGCGGGTAGTCGCAGCGGCGCGCCAGTTCGCGGTACACGGCGATCAGGTCCTGCACGCCCGACACCTTGCACGACAGGATGATCTTGTCGCGGCCCAGGCCCAGTTCCTCGGCGCGCACGGCGTTCTCGATGGCGGAGGTGATCAGCGCCTCGTACATCACGGCCTGCGCGCTCCACGGCTCGGCGCGGCCCGCGTTCTCGTCCATGATGCGCGCCAGCAGCGCCTGATCCAGGCTGCCCCAGTTGACGCCGATGCGCACCGGCTTGTCGTAGCGGGCCGCCACCTCGATCATCTGGGCGAACTGGCTGTCGCGCTTGGCGCCCTTGCCCACGTTGCCGGGATTGATGCGGTACTTGGCCAGCGCCTTGGCGCACTCGGGATACTCGTTCAGCAGCGTGTGGCCGTTGTAGTGGAAGTCGCCCACCAGCGGCACGTCGATCTCCATCTTGTCGAGCTGCTCGCGGATGTAGGGCACGGCGGCGGCCGCTTCCGGCTTGTCCACCGTCAGGCGCACCAGTTCGGAACCGGCGCGGGCCAGCTCCTTGATCTGGATCGCCGTCGCGATCACGTCGGCCGTGTCGGTGTTGGTCATCGACTGCACCACCACGGGCGCGTCGCCGCCGACCCACACCTGGCGGGCGCCGTGGGCCACCAGCACGCGGCGGCTGGCGCGGCGCGCGGACGGACCGGAAGGAATGGCTGTTTGCGTAGTCGTAGTAGACATGGGTGTTCTGATTGTGTTCGGTAAGACGCGATTACTTGATGTTCACGCGCGAGATCGTGCCGCCCGGCACGGCCGGCAGCGCCAGCGGCGAGCCGCCCAGCGTCGCTTCCACGCCGGCCGGTTTGCCGACGATGAGCAGGGCCGGATCGGCGATGTCGAAGGTCTCCGTCGCGCCGGCCTTGACCAGACGCGAAATGAGCGGCGACTTGCCGGGACGGCGGATTTCAATCCACGAATCCTGGGTCACCTTCAGCACCAGCGCGTGGCCGCTGGCGGCGGCCGGCGCGGGCGTGGCGGCGGGCGCGGGCGCCGGTGCCGCAGGGGCGGTGGCGGCGAAGGGCGCGGTGGCCGGCGGCGTCACCGGCGCGGGCGCCGGGTTCGCGGCGGCGGCACCGGCAACACCTGCGCCGGCGCCGGGCGACCCGGCGGCCGGCGTGCCGCCCTGCGGTGGCACGGAAATCAGCGGCACGGACGGCGACTGCATGGGCGCCGTTTCCTGGCCCGGCTTGACCAGCGTGGTCTCGATCGACGCCGCCGCATCGGCGGCCTTCTCGGCCACGGCCGGGGCGGCGACGGTGGCGCCATCCTTGGCCTGGCCCAGCATGCCCGGCGCGATCAGGCCGGCGTGATAGGCGTAGGCGCCGGCGGCGGCCACCACCACGGCCGCACCGGCGGCGATCATCCAGCCGGCCGGCTTGGACGAGCGCTCCGTCAGCGACGGGAAGCGCGACTCCGAGAACGTGGGCGAGCGCTCGCGGCGCGGCGGCGCGGCTTCGTGGCTGGTGGGCGAGACCACTTCGATCATGGCCACCAGCGGCGTGGCGTCTATCTTCAGCACTTTGGCGTAGGCGCGCACGAAACCGCGCACCACGGCCATGTTGGGCAGCGACGCGTAGTCGCCCTTCTCCAGCGCGATCACCTGGCGCGGCGCCAGTTTCAGCTGATCGGCGATCTGTTCGATCGTCCAGCCGGCCGCTTCACGGGCGGCGGCCAGTTGTACTCCGGGCGTGGCCAGGTTGCTGCCCTGGTCTTTTGGCGGTTCAGCCCACTCTGAATTCATTGGTACCCCTGTTTCACTCATCAAACGCCCCACGTTGATACGCAGCATACTCGACCGAACCGGCGTGGTGGCGCCGCAATTGCGTCGCCCAGCCAGCTTCCGCGTCCTTGTCGCCAAGCTTATGCTGCACCTTAATCGCGAGCCACAGCACATCGGCCGTCATGCTCTCCATCTTTGCTAACTTGCCCAGCCGGGTAATGAAAAAACCGGCACGGGGATAATCGCCCCGCGCGTAGTAGACCTGCGCCAGGTTGGCGTTGGTCGCGGCCAGGTCGGGCGTGAGCTGCAAGGCGCGCAGCAGGTAGTTCTCCGCCGTCGCGACATCCTTGATCTTCAGCGCGCAGGATCCGGCGTTGTTGAGCGCCTTGTCCGGCGACTTGTAGGCCGGGTTGGCCAGGGCCAGCTCGAAGTGCTTGAGCGCCTCGGGCACGCGGCCGTGCTCGCACAGGAACGAGCCGTAATTGTTGGCCAACTCGGGATTGCGCGGCGCCAGCTTGAGCGCGTGCACGAAGTTATCCTCGGCCAGCGCCGTCTCGCCCATGGCCATGTAGATCAGCGCGCGCATGCCGTAGGCGTCCACGTACTGGGGATCGGCCGCCAGCGCCAGCTTCACCTCGTCGAGCGCCACCGCGTACTGGCCCTGCTCGTAGTAGCCCACGGCCAGCTGCATGCGGATGCTTGCGCGGCGCTGCACCGGCGTCTGGTCCGACGCCGTCTGCAGCTCCTCCTTGCCACTGTTGCCCGGACCGGCGGCACAGCCGGCCAGCATCGCCGCCAGCGCCAGGGCGGACAGCAACGGACGGCGGCGGCGGGTCTGGGGTGTCATCAGGAACGGATCTCCACGATCTTGCCGAAGTCGGCGCCGAACTTCTGCTGGTATTCGGCCATTTTCTCCATGCGCTCCTGGACCCGGGTGCGGTCCTGCACCTCGCCGGCCAGTTGGCCGCAGGCGGCGTCGATATCGTCGCCGCGCGTCTTGCGGATGGTGGTGACGATGCCGGCGTCCATCAGGATCTGGGCGAAGGCCTTGATGCGCGGATTCTTCGAGCGGAACAGGCCCGATTCCGGGAACGGGTTGAACGGGATCAGGTTGAACTTGCAGTTCACGCCGTGCTGGCGGTCCTGCACCAGGGCCACCAGCTCGCGCGCGTGTTCGTCGGTGTCGTTGAAACCGTCGAGCATGCAGTACTCGAAGGTGATGAAGTCGCGCGGCGCGAATTCCAGGTAGCGCTTGCAGGCGGCCAGCAGCTCCTTCAACGGGTATTTTTTATTGAGCGGCACCAGGCCGTCGCGCAGCGCGTCGTTCGACGCGTGCAGCGACACGGCCAGCGCCACCGGCACTTCCTGCGACAGCTTGTCCATCATCGGCACCACGCCGGAGGTCGACAACGTGACCCGGCGGCGCGACAGGCCGTAGGCGTTATCGTCCAGCATCAGCTTGAGGGCCGTGACGGTCGGCTCGAAGTTCAGCAGCGGCTCGCCCATGCCCATCATCACCACGTTGGTGATCTGGCGTTCGCCCCTGGGGCCGGGCTCGATGCCCTTGGTGCGGCGCAGTTCGAATTCGGCCATCCACAGCTGGCCGATGATCTCGCCCACCGTCAGGTTGCGGTTGAAGCCCTGCTTGCCCGTGGAGCAGAAACGGCAGTTGACGGCGCAGCCGGCCTGGGTCGAGATGCACAGCGTGCCGCGGTTGTCCTCCGGGATGTACACGGTTTCCACGGCGTTGCCGTTGCCCACGTCCACCAGCCACTTGCGGGTGCCGTCGGACGAGGTGTGGTCGCTGATGACGGCCGGCGCGCGCACTTCGGCGCGCGTCTTGAGCTTGTCGCGCAGCGACTTGGCCAGGTCCGTCATCGAGTCGAAATCGGCGGCGCCGAACTGGTGGATCCAGCGCTGCAGTTGTTTGGCGCGGAACGGCTTCTCTCCCAACCCGGCGCAATAGGCGATGAGCTGCGCGGGATCCAGGTCCAGCAAGTTGGTGAGGGTCGTGTCCATAATCTTGTTCAATGCAATTCCAATCAATCCGTCCCCGCCGGAGCGGGAACGGGGTACATCAGCGGCGGCGCCGCACGCGGCGCGCGCCAGGCGTTCAATTAACGCGAGTAGACGTTCAGTGCTGGGAAGAAGTAAGCGATTTCATTCGCAGCGGCTTCCACGCCGTCCGAACCGTGCACGGCGTTGGCGTCGATCGAGTCGGCGAAATCGGCGCGGATGGTGCCTTTTTCAGCTTTCTTCGGATCGGTGGCGCCCATCAGGTCGCGGTGGGCCAGCACGGCGTTTTCGCCTTCCAGCACCTGGATCATGACAGGACCGGACACCATGAAGTCCACCAGATCCTTGAAGAAACCGCGCTCTTTGTGCGCAGCGTAGAAGCCTTCAGCGTCGGCGCGCGACAGCAGGGTCATGCGGGCTGCGACGATTTTCAGGCCAGCGCCTTCGAAACGGCTGTAGATTTGGCCGATGACGTTTTTAGCGACTGCGTCTGGTTTGATGATCGACAGGGTGCGTTCGATTGCCATTTAAAAAACTCCAATAAAAAGAAAGGTTTAAAACAAGTATTGATAACTCAATCAACCTTTGATTTTACCATAGAACACCCCATATAACGGATATTGCAAGGCGAGAGCGCGCCGCGGGCCCGTTCCGGTGAAATTTAAGTCTCGCTTAAGCATCTGGCCGGGCCAATTTTGCGCGATTTTCCCCCAGCATGCTATGCTTTTATCACGGCGCGCACTGTGCGCCATGAACACCAATGAATCGGAGGCACTATGAATCAAATGCAAAACACCTATGACTATGCCGGCGGCAGCCAGGCGGTCCGCCACAATGTGCTGCGCAACACCTACTGGCTGTTGGCGCTGTCGATGGTGCCGACCGTGCTGGGCGCGTTCATCGGCGTGGCCTTCCACGTGCCGATGCTGGGCGGCGGCCTGGGTGCCCTGCTGTTCCTGGGGATCGCGTTCGGCTTCATCTGGGGCATCGAGCGCAACAAGGACAGCGGCCTGGGCGTGGCGCTGCTGCTCGGCTTCACGTTCTTCATGGGGCTGATGCTCACCCCCATCCTGTCGCGCACGCTCGGCTACGGCAACGGCGGCTTCCTGATCATGACCGCGTTCGGCGGCACGGCCAGCGTATTCGCCGTGATGGCCAGTGTGGCCACCGTGTCCAAGCGCGACTTCTCGGGTCTGGGCAAATGGCTGTTCGCCGGCGTGATCGTGCTGATCGTCGCCTCGCTGGCCAACATCTTCCTGGGCCTGTCGGCGCTGGCCATCACCATCTCCGTGATCGCGATCGCCATCTTCTCGGCCTACATCCTGTATGACGTGCAGCAGATCGTCAACGGCGGCGAGACCAACTACATCCGCGCCACGCTGGCCATCTACCTCGACGTGTACAACATCTTCGTCAACCTGCTGTCGCTGCTGGGCATCTTCGGCGGCAACCGCGACTAAGCAAGCAACGCCCCCGAAACCGGGGTCAGGTCATGCCCTCGCGCAATTTGCGTGAAGGCATGACCTGACCCCGGTTTTTTTGTTAGCGCACGTGGAAGCGGGTTTCGGCGATGACGCGGGCGTCGGCGTCCACCAGCGCCAGCTGGTGCGCGCCGGCCACGGGGCGCCACGCGTAGTCGGCGCCGGCCTGGCCCAGCACGGCGCCGTCCAGCCGCCACTGCAGGCCCTGCCCGGCCTGCGCCTGGAACGTGACGCGCTGGCTGGCATCGGGAATGTCGGGGTCGATGGCGATGATGCTGGACTGGCCCGGATAGAGGATGCGCGGCGCGCGCCGCCCCTCATCCACCAGCGCCACCACGGGCGTCTCCGTGCCGGCCAGGAACCATTCGGCGCGCGGCGCTTCCAGCGCCGGCTCGAACGCGACCTGGCGCCGCAACACGCCGGCCGGCGCCTGCGGGGCGCGGCTGGGCTCATGCTGGTGCAGGTAGTCGATCACGTCGCGCCACACGGGCGCGGCGCCGCTCACGCCCGACACGTCCCACATCGACTGCCCGTCGAAATTGCCGACCCAGACCCCCACCGTGTAGCGCTCCGTGTAGCCGAGACACCAGTTGTCGCGCATGTCCTTGCTGGTGCCGGTCTTGACGGCGCTCCAGACGGTGGTGGCCAGTTCGTTCTTCAAGCCGAAGGTGACGCTGCGGGCCGCGCGGTCGGCCAGCATGTCGCCGACGATGAAGGCGGCGCCGGCGTCGAGCACGCGCACGCGCGCCTGCGCGGGACGCGGCAGCAGGCCGACCGCACCCTGCAGCCCGCCGCTGGCCAGCGTGCGGTAGGCGTTCGTCAGTTCCAGCAGGCTGACTTCGGCCGATCCGAGCGCCAGCGAGTAGCCGTAGTAGTCGGCGCCTTCCGTCAGGCTGTCCAGCCCCAGCGCGTGCAGGCGCTCGTAAAAGCGGTCCAGCCCCGTCATCAGCAGCGTGCGCACGGCCGGCACGTTGAGCGAACTGGCCAGGCTGGTGCGGGCGCTCACGTAGCCCTTGAAGTCCTTGTCGTAGTTCTGCGGGATGTACAGGCCGGACGGGGTGGACAGGTCGATCTGGCTGTCCTCCATGAGCGAGGCGGCCGTCAGCAGGCGCCGCTCCAGCGCCAGCTCGTACAGGAAGGGCTTGAGCGTGGACCCTGCCTGGCGCAGCGCCGTCACGCCATCGACTTCGCTGCCGCCGGCGTTGCCCACATAGGCCAGGATGTCGCCGCTGGCGTTGTCGAGCACGATGACGGCGCCGTCGTTGACGTTGCGCGTGCGTAGCGCCATCAGCTGCTGGCGCAACGCGGCCTGGACGTAGCGCTGCAGGTCGCCATCGAGCGTGCTGCGCACGGGGCCGCCCCCCTCCTTCAGCAACTGGCGCGCCACCTGCGGCGCCGGCGGCAGCGCAGACGCCAGCAGCGGGCGGCTCAGCGCCAGCAGCGTGCTCTGTTCGATGGCGGCGCAGCTATCGGGCATGCGCAGTTCGCGCGCCAGCGCGCACGCGCGGCTGGCCACCTGGCGCGCCGGCGCTTCCGGCGCGCGCAGCAGGCTGGCCAGGATCACCGATTCGGTCCGATCGAGCCCGGACGGCGCTTTGCCGAACAGGCCGCGCGCTGCCGCGCCCACGCCTTGCAGTTCACCCCGGAACGACACCAGGTTCAGGTACGCCTCCAGGATCTGCGGCTTGCTCCACCTGGCTTCGAGCTGGCGGGCGGCCATCATCTGGTCCCACTTCTGGCTCCAGCTACGTCCCGCCGCGCCGCCGCGCATGGCCGGTTCCAGCTGCGCGGCCAGTTGCATGGTGATGGTGGAGGCGCCGCGCGCGCGCTTGCGCCACAGGTTGTCCCACGCCGCCTTGCCGATCGCCTTCAGGTCGATGCCGTCGTGCTGGTAGAAGCGCTGGTCCTCGGCCTGCAACACGGCGGCGGGCAGGCTCGGTGAGATGTCGTCCAGCGCCACCCACGGCAGGCGCCGCACATGCAGATTGACGCGCAGCGATTGCACGGGCTGGCCGTGCCGGTCCAGCAACTGGGCGTCCGACGGCAGATAGGCGGCCCGCACCTGCGCGGGCGTGGGCATGGCCGCCGCACCGTCGGGCGCGGGCGCAGGGATTGTGGCCGCGCCGCCGGGCGCGGCCACCGCCGGCGCGCCGGCCACAATCAATACCGCCGCCAGCACGATGGCCGTGGCGCCTTCCTTCGCCATCACTGCACTCCCACCGCCGCGTTGGGCGACTGGCCGAACATCTCGGGGCTGTACATGGCTTCCACGCGCGTGGGCGGCAGCACGAACCGGCCCGCGTTATTGAGCCGCACCGTGTATTCGACGCTCCACTTCCCTTTCGGGACGAAGGCATAGTAGGCGCGGAACGCTTCGAAGCTGCGCTCCTCGAACGCGGGCCAGGTCCAGCCGGCACGCTGTTCGCCCCCGCTCAGTATCTTCGAATCGCGGCCCAGGCCCGTGCCCAGCACGCTGGCGCCGGCCGGGATCGGGTCGTCCACCACCACCCAGGTCATGTCGGCCTGCGCCTCCAGGTCCAGGTGCACGCGGTAGACGTCGCCACGCGACCAGACGCCGGGCACCTTGCGCTCGATGGCGGTGACGGTGCGGTTGATGGTGTAGCCGCTCGATTGCGGTTTGCGCAGCGGGATGGCGGCCAGGCTTTGCACCGTCACCCACGGCTTGCCCTTGCCCGCGTGCTCCAGTTGCAGCTCGCCCTCGCCGCGCGGCCAGGCCAGCAAGGCGCTGCCGCCGGCCACGGTCTTGTCGAAGGCGATGCTCTTGCTGGACTCGGCCAGCGAGGCGCTGCTGATGCCCGTCACCGGCACCGATTCGAACTTGCGCGTGAACTTGTCGAACGCCAGCACGCCCCAGGTGTTGGCCACCGTGGTGCGCCAGCGGCCCTGCACCTGCCGCCCCAGCGCGCCGCGCGCGAGCCGGCCCATGTCCGCCTGCCAGGCCGGGTTGTCCATCACGGCCAGCAGCAGGCGGTTGGCGTTCGCGTCGGGCGAGGCCATCAGCCACCACCAGTCGTCGCTGCGCTCGGT
Source organism: Rugamonas sp. GW822-FHT03B10 (assembly GCF_058801745.1). Lineage (NCBI taxonomy): Bacteria > Pseudomonadati > Pseudomonadota > Betaproteobacteria > Burkholderiales > Oxalobacteraceae > Rugamonas > Rugamonas sp. GW822-FHT03B10. The sequence continues at coordinate 87,547 of NZ_JBXANP010000009.1, forward strand.
GGAAAAGCCCATCGTCGTGCCCTGCAGATTCAGCCGTGTGCGCAGCACCTGCTGCACGTGGGCCATCCGTTCCGCGCGCTGCGGCAGGGCAGCGCTGCGTTGCAGGATCAGATACCAGTCGAGCACGGCGGAGGTGGGCCACAGGTCGGGCGCCAGCGTGAACGATTCCAACTCGCGCGCGGCCACCGGACGGCTGCGCGACAGCGCCTCCAGCGCGGCCAGCTTGCGCACCGCCAGGTCGGCCGTGCGCAAGGCGGAGCCGCGTACCACCTTGCCCTGCACGAAGCCCAGCAAGCCTTCCTCCATGCGCGCCTTGAGTTCGGGCGGTATCTCGTAGCCCGCCTCGTCGGCCGCCGACAGCACGTAGGCCGTCAGGCTGTCGCTGCCCTGTTCCATCATCGGGAAGTATTTGAGCAGGCCATCGCCATCCATGTGCGCCGGCAGCGTGCCCACCAGCGTTTGCCAGCGGGCCTTGTCCTGCAGGACGATGGCGCGCGAGGCCTGCTGTTCCAGGCAGGTGTACGGATAGCTGCGCATGTATTCGCGCACGCCGGGCAGCTCGTTGCCCAGCCGCGCACTGAACGTGGCCTGCACGCCGCCCCGGCCGGGAATGGCTTCGGCCGGCAAGCGCACCGTCATGTTGTGCGCTTTGTCCAGCTGCAGCAGCGTGGCCTGCACCGTGCGCACCGGCACGGCCGGCACCACCTTCTGCCGCACGCGCAGCCGGTCGGCGGCGCCGGCCGCCGCGCCGCCGCTGCCGTGGATGGCCGCGCTCACGTCCCACTGCAATTGCTCCACGCCGGTCGGCGCCTGGTAGTCCCAGCCGATCTCGCGCGCCTGCCCGGCCGCCAGCGCCAGCTTCTGCGGCGCCAGCGCCCTGCCGCCCACGCTGGCGCCCAGGTCCACCTGCACCTCGCCATCGGTCGTATTGCGCAGCGTGAAACCGGCGCGGAACTTGTCGCCTTCGCGCACCAGCGCCGGCAGGCCAGATAGCAGGATCAGGTCCTGCGTGCTGCGCACCTCGGTGCGGCCGGTGCCGAACAGGTCGGCGTTGGCGCTGGCGACGGCGACGATGCGGAACGCCGTCAGCGAATCATTGAGCGGCACCTGCACCGTGGCTTCGCCGTTGGCGTCCAGCGCCACGCGCGCCTTCCAGAACAGCAGCGTGTCGAACAGCTCGCGGCCCGCGCCCTTGCCGCCGCCACCGCCGGCCGGCACGGCCTTGCGGCCGAAATGGCGCTTGCCCACCACCTGCATCTGCGCCGTCGCCGTCTGCACCTGCAGGCTGCGCTGGCCCATCATCGCCTCCAGCAAGTCCCAGCTGGCGTTGGGCATCAGTTCCAGCAGGCCCACGTCGACGGCCGCCAGCGCCACCTCGGCGCCGGCCGGCGCGGGCGTGCCGTCCGGCCGCGTGACCTTGACGGCCACCGTGGCCTTCTCGCGGATCTTGTACACCGGCTTGTCGGCGTGCACCTGCACCTTCAGCTCGTTGGCCGACCAGCCCACCCGCAGCGGCGCGATGCCCAGCTTGTAGGCTGGCTTGCCCAGGTCCACCAGCGCCGTCGGCCGCACCCCGGCCACGCGCCCGCGCACCACCAGCGCCGACACGTAGACGTTCGGCGCGTACTGCGGCTTGACGGGAATGGTGAACACGGGCGCGCTGCCCGACAACTGGCGCACATAGGTGTCGATCACGCCCTCGCGCTCCACCGTGACCAGCGCCGTGGCATGTCGGAACGGCATGCGCAGCTGGAAGCTGGCCGTGTCGCCCGGTTCATAGCGCTTCTTCTCGGGCAGCAGGTCGATGCGGTCGTTGTCGGTGGCCTTGAACCACCAGTCGTCGCCGTCCGCCACCCAGGTTTCGCGGTTGGTCACGGCCTCGTGGCCGGCGTTGTCCTTGGTGCGGGCGCGCAGGATCAGATTGCCCGCCGCCGGCGCCTTGACCTCGCAGATCAGCAGGCCCTTGCTGTCGGTCTTGCCCTCGCAGGCGGCGCCCAGCGCCTTCACTTCGCTGCTATTCTCGAAGGCGTAGAAACCGCCGATCAGGCGCCGCCGGTGCGAGTAGTTCTCGCGCTGGAAGTAGTCGACGTTGACGGGCGCGCCGGCCACGGGCTTGCCCTGCAGGTCCAGCACCACCACCTGGAACTTGAGCGCGGCACGGCTCATCACCCAGCCATCGGGCTGGATGCCGATCACATAGGACGATGGCCACAGCGCGATGCCGGTCGATGCCGTCAGCGTTTCGCCATTCGCATCCTGGTAGGACATCTCCGCCACCAGCTGGCGCGGCACCGGCGATGGCGTCAGGCCGTCGAGCGCCACGCGGGCGCCGCCGGCGCGGTCAAGCGTCAGCTCGCGCGTGCGCGCGGCGCCGGGCGAGGGCTGGTCGCCGCTTTCGTCGAAGCCGCCCTCGTCCTCGTCGAACACGGGCGTGTCGTCCTCCTTGCCCACGCGGACGTCGCCGGCGCTGAAGGTGAAGTCGTCATAATCGTCGAAGCGCACGGTCTTGGGCTCCACCATCGTGCGCAGCTTGACGGCGGCGCCGCCCGCGCCACCGCCGGACAGGTAGCTGAGCTGCACGTCCAGGTCCACGCTGGACGCCTGCACGGCCGGCGTCTTCGGCCCCTGCAGGACCGCTTTCATGGTCGGCACGCGGAATTGCTCGACGCGGAAGCGCCCCGCGCTCTGCCCGCCCAGCATGATCTCGTACCAGCCCTGCTTGGCGTCGGCCGGAATCGCCCAGTCGTTGGCGGCCGTGCCGTTGGCGTTCCAGCGCAGCGGCAGTTCGTATTTCTGCTCGCTGCCCTCGTGGATGACGAACATCTTCTGCGGCAGCGCGGCGCGGTCCTGCGCGCCCAGGCTGCGCGCGCGCCAGTCGCGGTTGCTGGTGCGCGGACCGTCGTCGGCCCGCACAAAGCGCAGCCCCTGCTCCACATGGCGGCGCAGGAAGTGCTTCATGTGCACCGTCTCGCCGGCCCGCAGCAGGGTGCGGTCGAACACGGTGGCGGCGATGATGTTGTCGGCCTTGAATTCATCGGTGGGCACGTTGAAGCGCCACGTTTCGATGCCGCGGTTCCAGTTCGACAGCGTGAACGTCATGTCGCCTCCGCTGCGGGCGCTGACGAAATAGCCGTCGTTGTTGTGGCAGGTCAGCAGCGGCAGCTCCTGCGCGATGGCCGCCACGCCCTGCGCGTTGGTGGCGCCCTGCCACAGCAGCTTGCCGGCGCAGTCGCGCACGGCCACCTGGGCGCCCGCCACCGGCTGGCCCTTGTCGAGCGAGGTCACCCACACCAGCGACGAACTGGCGCCATGCTTGAAGTGCGCCACCAGGTTGGTGACCAGCGCCGCCGCGCTGACGTAGGCCGGCGACGGCTTGAGGTTGAGCACCGCGCCCAGCTTGGGACTGGCCAGTTCGACCACGTAGAAGCCCGGTTTGCGCAGCGGGATGCCGACCACCTCGAACGCGCGCTTGCCACCCGGCTTGGGCAGCGTGAAACGGCTCACCGTGGCGTCCTTCCCGCCGCCCAGCACGGGCCGCGTGAAGGCCGTGCCATACAGCTCGCCCGGTTCCCAGTTGCCTGGGCCTTGCGACATGCGAGCGAGCCAATCCATCACCTGCTGGTCCTGCTGGTCGGCCACGCGCAGCATGGCGCCCTTGACGGCACCGTCTTCGACGCGCGCCATGTTCCCCGCCAGCGCCGGCTCCACATTGCGCACCGTGACCGGCAGCATGCGGTCGCCGCGCGCCTCGATGATGCCGAAGCGGGCCGGGAACTTGACCAGCGGCGGCTGCGCGTCCATACGCACGGCCAGCGGGAAGCGCGCCTGGTTCAGCAGGGCGCGGCCGGCGTCGTCCTTCAAGGCGGACGGCAGCGCCAGCATCAACTTGGTCTGCTCGGGGAACGGGCCGGCGATCGTCACACTGCTCACGAAATCGGCCTTCTTCTCGCTCTTGTCGACGGCGGCGCCGTAGCTCTTTCCGCCCGGCCCGGTGAGGCGCACGGCCAGCGCGTCCGCCATGCGCACGGGTGCCGAGAAATCGACCCGCACCGGCAGGAACGGGATGCAGCCGCCCTTGCGCTGCAGTCGCTCGCAACTGAAGCGGGCCGTGAAGTCGGGCCGCGTCTTGTAGCTCAGGGTCTGGTCCTGCGTGTTGGCGACGCCGCTGTCGGCCGCGATGCCCGCGCCCCACACCAGCGCCACGCCCGCTTCGGCCGGCAGCCGGCGTTTGCATTGCAGGACCACGATCGGCATCCGCTCCAGCCACTTGCTGCGCACGCCCGTGGTGGCGCGCCACACGACGCCGCGCGCGCGGAAGTACAGCGACAGGTAGCGTTCCGTGAAGTCCTTGCGCTGGGCCAGGATCTGATCGCGCTCGGCGCCGGCCAGCACGCGCACGGGGATGCGCTCGTTGATACCGTCCGCGCGGCACCACGCATGTTCGGCCACCGTGTCCTCGCGCGGCAGCGCGTCCAGGCCCAGCACGAACACCTGCTGCTCGTCGACCACCATGCTGCCCTCGCGCGGCATGGCCTGCACGATGGCGGGGCCGCCCGTGTTGAAGCGGAACGGCGTGGTGTCGGCCAGCGGCTGGCCGGCCAGGTTCTTCAGGCCGGGCTTGAGCGTGAAGCGGCACGCCACGCCGCCGGGCAGGTCGCGCGCGAAATCGTAGCTCCAGTTGGCGCCGTCGATCCAGCGGCCGCTGCCCGCTTCGGGACAGTCGATGGTGAACGGATCGGCCAGGGCCAGGTCGCCGAACGCCACCATCTGCGTGTCGAAGCGCACCTGCACCTGGCGCACGGCCTTGGCCGCGCCGCTGGGCGAGAACGACAGCACGCCCGGCGACGCGGCCCGCGCGGGCAGGGACCAGGCCGCGCAGCACAACAGGATTGAGACGAGGATATGACGCAGGACAGGCATGCCGGCTCCGGTGAGTGTCGCACTACCGGGCTGGGAGTGCACAAGCACTGGCGGCCTGGCGCATGCTTCAGGAATCAGGGGGAGCTGCCAGTGTTACAAAGGCGCCTGTGGCTGTCAATAAAATTATAAAAAAGCCATCACAAAAGCGACGCGGCGGGGGGGCGAGGCGCCGATGTATGCCAGCATTACCGGACACCTCGAAAAGCCGCTAACTCGTCGTTCCCGCGCAGGCGGGAACCCATGCCGAGCCTCTGAATACGCGGCGTATGGATTCCCGCCTGCGCGGGAACGACTTGATAGTACTCAGGCCAGGTCGAACACGGCCATCGATTCCACGTGCGAGGTGTGCGGGAACATGTTGACCACGCCCGCCTTGCTCAGCGTGTAGCCGGCGATGTTGACCAGCACGTTGGCGTCGCGCGCCAGCGTGGACGGGCTGCACGACACGTAGACGATGCGCTTGGGCAGCAGCTCCGGACGCTGCTCGCGCAGCGCGCCCAGCGCCAGGCTGACGGCCATGGCGCCGTCGCGCGGCGGGTCGATCAGCATGCGGTCGAACTTGCCCAAGGCGATCAGGTCCTCGACCGTCACCTCGAACAGGTTGCGGGTCGAGAAAGCCGTCTTGGCCGACAGGCCGTTGGCCTTGGCGTTGTCGAGCGCGCGCTCTGTCAGGCTGGTGCTGCCTTCGATGCCGACCACTTCGCGGCCCTGGGTGGCCAGCGGCAGCGTGAAGTTGCCGAGGCCGCAGAACAGGTCGGCCACGCGGTCGCCCGGCTGCACGTCGAGCTGGCCCAGCGCCTTGTGCACCAGCACCCGGTTGATGTGGTGGTTGACCTGGGTGAAGTCGACCGGCTTGAACGGCATGCGCACGCCGAACTCGGGCAGCAGGTAATGCAGCTGCGGCCCCAGCGGGTAGTACGGGGCGGCCGTTTCCGGGCCCTTGGTCTGCAGCCAGAACTGGATCTGGTACTGGTCGGCGAACGCCTTGAGCTTGGTTTCATCGTCGGCCGTCAGCGGGCCCATGATGCGCAGCACCAGCGCCGTCACATCCTCGCCCACGGCCACTTCGATCTGCGGGATCTGGTTGTACAGCGACAGCGAACCGATCAGCGCGCGCAGCGGCAGCAGCATGTCCGACACGTGCGGCGGCAGGATCTGGCAGCTGCTGATGTCGGCCACGTAGATCGATTTCTTCTCGTGGAAGCCGACCAGCACCGTGCCCTTCTTGACCACGTGGCGCACCGACAGGCGGGCGCGGTAGCGGTAGCCCCAGGTGGGGCCGTACATCGGGCGCATCACCGTCAGCGGCCTGACCTTGCCGATGTGCCACAGGTTATCCTCGAGCACGCGCTGCTTGATGGCGACCTGGGCCGACGGCTCCAGATGCTGCATCGAGCAGCCGCCGCAGTAGTCGAAGTGCACGCACTTGGGCTTGACGCGCAGCGACGATTCGCGGTGCAGCGCCGTCATGCGGGCCGCCTCCCAGTTCTTCTTTTTCTTGAACGTCTCGAAACTGACGCGCTCACCCGGCAGCGCGCCCTCCACAAACACCACCTTGCCCGGCGAGCCGTCTTCATTGTCGATGTGGCCGATACCGCGCGCATCCATGTCGAGCGATTTGATGTCGATGATATTTTCTTGCATAACGTTCAATTAATGAGGAGGGGACAGGCCGGCCGGCGGGACGCCAGGGCGGGCCGTATGATAGCAGAAAGCGGCGCCCGGACGGTGCGCCGGCAGGCTTACAGCAGGGAGTCGCGCACCACGCCGCGGGCGGCCATGGCCCGCTTCAGCTTGACCAGCGCTTCCTGCTGGATCTGGCGCACGCGCTCGCGCGTGACGCCCATTTCCTCGGCCAGTGTTTCGAGCGTGGCCGGGTCGTCGTTGTCCAGGCCGAAGCGGCGCATGATGACGATGCGCTGCTTGTCGGGCAGCTTGGTGAGCCAGTCGCGCACCAGCACCGTCATCTCGTGGTGCTCGGCGCGGGCGTCGGGGCTGTCCTCGCTGTCGCCGGGCAGCATGTCCATCAGCGACGACTGGGGGTCGTTGTCGAGCGGCGCGTCGAGCGAGGTGGCGTGCTCGGACAGGGCCAGGATGTCCTGCACCTCCTCCACCGGCCGCCCCACCAGTTCGGCGATGTCCTCGGCGGTGGCGTCCTTGCCGTTGTGGTGGCGCGCCTCCAGGTGGTATTTGCCGCGCAGGATCTGGTTCAGCTCGCGCACCATGTGCACCGGCAGGCGCACCGTGCGGGCCTGGTTCATGATGGCGCGCTCGATGCTCTGGCGTATCCACCAGGTGGCGTAGGTGGAGAAGCGGAAACCGCGCTCGGGCTCGAACTTGTCGATGGCCCGCATCAGGCCGATGTTGCCCTCCTCGATCATGTCGAGCAGCACCACGCCGCGGTTGATGTAGTGCTTGGCGATCGACACCACCAGCCGCAGGTTGTGCTCGATCATGGTCTGGCGGGCGCTGAAATCGCCCTGCTTGGCCAGCGTCGCGTAATGCACCTCCTGCGGCGCCGTCAGCAGCGGCCGGGTGCCGATCTGGTTCAGGTAGTGCTGGGTGGTGTCGGTCGACAGCTCGGCCGCCAGCACCTTCTTCAGCTCGTCGACACTCTCGAGCACCGCGCCCACTTCCACGGCCGCCTCGCCATCGCCGGGGCCATCGCCGTGGTCGATGGCGTCGACGGCGAGCTCGTCGCCCGGCTCGTCCGGAAATTCATCCGGTGCCGGGTCGTCGTCCAGCGGGTCGTGCGGCGTGTGTGTCATAAACGGTACGCTAACGGTTAGGCAGGAATTTCGACGGATCGACCGGCTTGCCCTGCTGGCGGATTTCAAAGTGCAGTTTGACGGAGTCGGCGTCCGAATCGCCCATCTCCGCGATCGCTTGTCCCTTGCTCACAGTCTGGCCCTCCTTCACCAGGATGCTGCGGTTGTGGGCATAGGCCGACAACAGGCTGTTACTGTGCTTCACAATGACGAGATTACCATAACCGCGGATGCCGCTGCCGGCATACATGACTTTTCCCGCGCCGGCCGCCACGACTTGCTGTCCGGCACGTCCGGCGATGTCCACGCCCTTGTTCTTGCCCTCGTCGAAGCTGGCCACCACCTTGCCGTCGGCCGGCCACATCCAGCTCAGCTTTTCCTCGTCGGCGCCCAGCGGCGGCAGGGCCGGCGCGGCCGCCGGCGGCAGCGAGGCCGGCTTGACCAGCGCCACCTCGGTGCGCTCCGGCGTCACGCCCTCGGCCTTCTGCAGTTCGGCCAGGGTGGCATCCGAGTACGGCCGCTTCTCGCCCTTGGGCCCGGTCTTGCGCGGCACCGGCGCGGCCGGCGGCGCCTTGGTGTCCGATGGCGGCATGGCCACGGCCGCCGTCTGCACGGCGGCGCTGTCGGGCGGCTGCACGCGCAGCACCTGGTCGACCTTGATGTCGTCCGGATTGGCCAGGTTGTTCCAGGCCGCGATGTCGCGGTAGCTCTGGCCGTGCTCGAGGGCGATGCGGATCAGGGTGTCGCCCTTCCTGACCGTGTACAGCCCGCGCTCGTCGCGCTCTTTCTGCGCTTCCTCGCTGGGGGTGACAGGCTTGGCCGGGGGCGCGGTGGGCGTGCGCTCGACCACCGGCGCCTGGTTGGGGGTGGTGGTGCAGGCGCTCAACAGGGCGAGCGTCAGGGTCGCAACTAGCAGGGAACTTTTATTCGTCATTCTCATCTTAATCTGTGTGTTCGGTACTCGCGGTGGGACGGTATCCGGTGGATGGCGCGGCCTCGGCGCGTGCGCTTCAATGTCAACTCAAACGGTGCCCGGGCGCAGCGGCACGAAATGGCAATCCTCCAGCGTGGTGCCGACCCACTCGGCCTTGGCCGTGCGCGTGATCAGTTCCAGATGCTGGGCGCGGGCGCCCACGGGCGCCACCAGCCGGCCGCCGATGGCCAGTTGTTCCAGCAGCGCGCGCGGCACTTCCAGCCCCGCCGCGGCCAGAATGATACCGTCAAACGGCGCGGCTTGCGGCAAGCCTAGCATACCATCACCATAGTGCAAACGCAGGTTCGGCACGCGCAGCGGGCGTAAATTGGCCTTGGCCAGCTCGTGCAACGGCTTGATGCGCTCGATCGACCACACCTCGCGCGCCACGCACGCCAGCACGGCCGCCTGGTAGCCGCAGCCGGTGCCGATCTCGAGTACGCGCTTGAGCTCGCCGCCATTGCGCATCACCTCGATCATGCGGGCCACGATGTAGGGCTGGGAGATGGTCTGGTGGTGGCCGATCGGCAGCGAGGCGTCGATATAGGCCTGGGCCGCCAGCCCCTCCTCCATGAACAGGTGGCGCGGCACGGTGTCGAGCGCGGCCAGCACCACGCCGTCCTGGACACCCTGTTTGGCCACCCGCTCCACCATGGCGCGCCGCACGGCGTCCGACACCAGCGCATGCTGGCGCGGCGCGGCGGGGGCCGGCTGCACGGCCCGCTCCAGCGCCTCGCGGTGCGACTTCGACGGCGAGGCCACGGCGCGCGCGCCCTGGTACAGCGGCTGGCCGGACGCCCCGCCCCGGCCCGCGTGCTGGGCCGCGCTCAGGGCCGCGTTCTGGGTCGCCGTCTGCGGCGTGGCCACCGGCCCCCGCACGACCGGCTTCTTGCCGCCCGCATCGACCACCGAGGACAGCGGCAAGGGGAAAGTGCGGGGTTTGTCGTTCATGCCAGGGCCGATGCCAGCACATCGAGCTGGCGCTTGTGGGTCAAGTCGATCTGGAGCGGCGTCATCGAGGTCCAGCCCTGGGCGCAGGCATGGAAATCGGTGCCCTCGCCGGCATCGCGGGTGGCGCCGGGCGGGCCGATCCAGAAGATCTCCTTGCCGCGCGGGTCGAGCGCCTTGATCACCGGCTCGGCCTGGTGGCGCCGCCCGAGCCGGGTGGCCACCACCTTGCCCAGTTGGTCGTACGGCCGGTTCGGGATGTTGACGTTCAGCAGGTAGGGGCTGGGCAGCGTGGCGCCGTAGCGCACGATGATGTCGCGCGCGTGGCGGGCCGCGTCCTCCACGTGTTCCCAGCCGTAGGAGCCCTGCGAGAACGCGATCGACGGGATGCCGAACAGATACCCCTCGGTGGCGGCCGCCACCGTGCCCGAATACAGCGTGTCGTCGCCCATGTTGGGGCCGTTGTTGATGCCCGACACCACCAGGTCGGGGCGGTAGTCGAGCATGCCCGTCAGCGCCACGTGCACGCAGTCGGTCGGCGTGCCATTGACAAAATAGAAACCATTGGCGGCGCGCTGGACGGACAGGGGCCGGTCCAGCGACAGCGAATTGGAGGCGCCGGAGCGGTTGCTGTCGGGCGCCACCACCACGATATCGGCGATGGGCGCCAGCGCCTCGGCCAGGGCGTTGATGCCGGGCGCCAGGTAGCCGTCGTCATTACTGATCAGGATTCTCATACGACGATTTTACCTGAAGCAATGGCCGTGCTGCGCATGACCGGCCTTTCGCGCGCAGATAAATTTCGCGCCGCGGCCGGCCTAGCGCGGCGTGCCGCGCGGTTCGGTCAGCAGGCCGTCGAGCGTCAGCAGGATGTCGCGCTGGTAGGCGTCGGTCGACGGTTCGCGCGCGCGCAGCAGCGTCGCGTCGAGGCCGCCGAGCGCCGGCAGCGGGTCGGCGCCGCCCTCGTCCGGCTCCCCGGGCTCCGGGTACAGGGCCGGCATGGCCGGCTCGCCCAGGCGCCGCCGGATGTCGGCCAGCCGGGCGCGCGCCAGGCGCGTGTCCGCATGGTCGGCCCCCTGCTGGCGCAGGCGGGCCCGCAACACCCGCTCGGCCAGGCAGCGGGCCGTGTCCAGCTCATCGAGCTGGACCAGGGTGGCGGCCAGCGCCGCCTTGGCGCGCAGCGTGTCGCCATGCTCGGCGCCCAGCGAGCGCATGCGCGCGGCCAGCACCTGCTCCTGCACGTCGCGCGCCAGCCCGTAATCGCCGCGCTGGCACAGCATGTCGGCGCGCGCCGCCTGGCTGTCGAGCGTCAACGCATGATGCGGGCCCAGCAGCCGCTGGTAGCTGCCCAGCACGGCCTCCTGCAAGGCCAGCGCGTCGGCGCCCTGCCCCTGCAGCGCCAGCGTGGCGGCCAGCTGGGACTGGGCCGCCAAGGTGGCGGGATGGTCGGCCCCGTGCGCGGCCGCGCTGGCCCCGACCACGCACTCCTGCAGGAAGCGGGCGTCGTCGAGCCGGCCCTGCTGGCGCAGCGCGATCGCCAGGCTGGCCTTGCCGGCCAGCGTGTCGGCATGGTCCTCGCCCAGGCTGCGCTGGCGCAGCGCCAGGCTCTCCTCGAAACAGGACAGGGCCTGGGCCAGCCGCCCTTCCCCCCGGTACAGTTCGCCGAGCCGCCGCAACAGCGAGGCCAGCGGCAAAGCCTGGCCGCGCCCGCCCCGCTCCATGTCGTCGCGGGCGGTGGCGATGGCGCCCAGCAGCGCGATCTCGTCCTTCGATTGCCACGGGAAATAGCCGCCGTCCAGCCAGTCCAGCAAGGTGGTGAAGGTGCGCGTCAGCGAGAAGCGGTCGCCGCCCTGCTCCAGCCGCACGGCCAGCCGCTCGCCGTAGGCGAAGCCGCGGCCCTGCTGCAATTGCACCTCGTCGAAATAGCTCTCCAGGCTCGGCGCGGACAGGCCGTAGCAGTCGCCCAGCAGACGCTCGAACACGGGCTGGTAGCCGGCGATGCCCAGTTGCGCGTCGCCGCGCCGCCATTGCGCGCGCTCGGCGCTGTCGGCCATCTCCACGCGCGCGGGCAAGGGGTAGATCAGCAACGGCCGCTGCTCGTCCTCGTGGCTGCGGCGGTAGGCGGCCGCCCGCGTCAGCACGGTCTGCACGCCGTCGAGGTTCTGGCGGTCGGGCGTGAACACCACCACCAGCTTGCGCGGCAGCAGCGTGGTGCAGATGCCGGCGCTGTCGGCGCGGCCGGTGCGGGCGTCCACCAGCACGTGGCGGAAATGGCGGGTCAGCATGTCGGCGAAGCAGCGGAACAGGGGCGGACAGCGCTCGAACAGCGCGTCCCAGCGCAGGGCGGCCAGGCGCTCGGCGTAGCCATCGTCGAAGTGACCGGCCCGCATCAGGTACAGCGGACAGGACGCGTCGACCCGGCACACGTATTGCTCCCAGCCGACCGCCTGCAGCACGTCGTGCGCCAGCGTCGCCGCGTCCATGCCCGGCATGGCGCGCCGCTGCAACTGGTCGCGGCAGGCCTCGAACAATTCCAGCACGCCCGGCCCCGCTTCCAGACAGGGGAAATAGTGGTGCAGGCTGGGCGCCTCCAGATCCCAGTCCACCATCAGCACCGGGGTGCCCGCATGGCGTTGCCTGGCCAGCAGCACGGCCAGGTTGGACAAGGCCAGCGTGCGCCCCGTGCCTCCCTTGTAGGAATAGAAGGTCACGACTTCGCCGGGCGCCGTCAATGGCGGCAGGGACAGGGAGGAGAGTTCCATGACGAACCTTTAGCGTGGAAAGTGGGGAGGCGGAATGGCGCGCCATTCCGGTGGCATGTCGGGCAGCACGAAGCGGCCGCAATCATGCCCGGGCGGCATGCAGCGTTTCAGGTAGTGGTAATGGGCGGCGATACGCTGGACGATTCTTTCTATGTCGGGCAGGAAGTCCGGGTTGGTCTTGAGGTCGGTGCTGGCCAGCGTGTAGCGCGAAAAGTCCACGTACATGCCCGGCTCCGTGATCTGCGGCGGCAGGCTCAGCGGATGGCGCGTCATGATCACGGGGATGGTCAGGTGGCTCGGCAGCGGATACCACAGGCGGCGCTCGGCCTCGATCAGCTGCATGGCGGCGAACTCGCGCCGGGTGTAGGCGTGCGCCTCGTACTTGGGCGTGTAGATGACGATCATGCACACGCTCTCGCACATGGCGCGCGCGATGCGCTGGTCGAGGTCGTCGCCACCGCCCAGTTGCTCGCTGTCGACGAACAACTCCTTCTCGGTGTCGAAATGCGGTTCCAGATAGCACTTGAGCGCCTCGACCAGGTCGTTCTTGAACTTGCTCATGTACGCATGCTGGCCATGCGCGTAGCTAAAGAAACAGCCGTAGCGGATCGTCATCACATCCCCTCCCGTTTCTTCCCCCAAGCGGCACCACGCCACCCTACTCTAGCGCCGCCCCCGCCCCGCGCTTTGCGCGGGCGCAAACACGCACCGGCGTGCACGGCGGCCGCCCGTTTCAGGCATAATGAAAAATCTTACGGTCGTACTATTTTTTTGATTTTCCACCCACCAACGAGGAACACATCACAATGAAAGCCATCGTCTGCAAGGCCTGGGGCTTGCCCGACACGCTGACCCTGGAGCAACTTCCCGATCTGCAACCGGGCCCCGGCCAGGTGGTGCTCGACGTGCAGGCGGCCGGGGTCAACTTCCCGGACGTGCTCATCATCCAGGGCAAATACCAGGTCAAGCCGGCGCTGCCGTTCACGCCCGGCAGCGAAGTGGCCGGCGTGGTGCGCGCCGTGGCCGCCGACGTGCAGGGCTACCAGGTGGGCGACCGCGTGATCGCCTTCACCGGCCAGGGCGGCTTCGCCCAGCAACTGGCGGTGCCGGTGCAGGCGCTGATGCCGATGCCGGCCGGCATGGACTTCGACACGGCGGCCGCCATCACGCTCACCTACGGCACCTCGCACCACGCGGTGGTGGACCGGGCCGGCCTCAAGGCGGGCGAGACCATGCTGGTGCTGGGCGCGGCCGGCGGCGTGGGGCTGGCCGCGATCGAGATCGGCAAGGCGCTGGGCGCGCGCGTGATCGCGGCCGCCTCCACCGACGCCAAACTGGAAGTGTGCAAGGCCCATGGCGCCGACGTGCTGGTCAACTACAGCGACGACGACTGGCGCGACGCCGTCAAGGCCGCCACGGATGGCAAAGGGCCGGACGTGATCTACGACCCGGTGGGCGGCGTGTACGCGGAGCCGGCGTTCCGCGGCATCGCGTGGCGCGGGCGCTACCTGGTGGTGGGCTTCGCCAACGGCGAGATCCCGCGCCTGCCGCTGAACCTGGCGCTGCTCAAGGGCGCGTCGCTGGTGGGGGTGTTCTGGGGCGAGTTCGTCAAGCGCGAACCGAAGGCCAACCTGGCGGCCATGGGACAGTTGCTGGGCTGGCTCAAGGAAGGCAAGATCCAGCCCCACATCTCGGCCCGCTATCCGCTGGCCGACACGGCGGCGGCCCTGAACGACATGGCCGCGCGGCTGGTGACGGGCAAGGTGGTGATCCTGCCGCAGGCGTAAGCGAACAGCGCCCAGGGTCAAAACCGGGGTCAGGTCATACCATTAAGCAAGCTGCGCACAGCTTGCTTAATGGTATGACCTGACCCCGGTTTTTATTTTTCGCGGAAGAAGGCCACCACGTCGTCCTGCTCGCGCGTGCGCTTGAACGACGGCAGGCTTTGCCAGATGCGCCGGCCGTACGGCTTGGAGATCACGCGCGGGTCGCACAGCATCAGCACGCCACGGTCGCCCTCGTCGCGGATCAGGCGGCCGGCGCCCTGCTTGAGGTTGATGATCGCCTCCGGCAGGGTGTGGTGCATGAAGCCGTTCATGCCCTGCTTCTCCATCACTTCGATGCGGGCCGCCAGCACCGGGTCGTCGGGCGGCGCGAACGGCAGCTTGTCGATGATCACCAGCGACAGCGCGTCGCCGCGCACGTCCACCCCTTCCCAGAAACTCTGGCTGCCGATCAGCACGCCGTTGCCGGCCTTGCGGAACTGGTCGAGCAATTCCGTGCGGCCCTTGTCGCCCTGCACGAACAGCGGGAACGGCAGCTCGCGCTTGGCGAACTCGTCGCGCAGGCGCTCGGCGGCGCGCTTGACGGCGCGCAGCGTGGTGCACAGCAGGAAGGTCTTGCCGCCGGCCGCCTCGATCACGGGCAGCGCCTTGTCGAGCACGGCGTCGATGTAGCCGATGGAGTTGGGGTCGGGCAGGCCCTGCGGCACGTACAGGATGCCCTGCTGCTCGTAGTTGAACGGGCTGGGCCAGGACATCGACAGCTCGCCCGTCAGCCCCATCTGGTTGGCGAAGTGGCTGAAGTCGTTCTTCACAGCCAGCGTGGCCGAGGTGAAGATCCAGCTGCGCGGCACGCCCTCGCGCTGGCCGTTGAAGATGGGCGCGATCGACAGCGGCGTCTTGTGCAGCTGCAGCGACATGGTGTAGGCCTCGACCCAGAACACGGCCTCCTCGCCCTTCTCCACCCTGGCCTTGGGATCGTACTTCCACGCGGCCAGTTGCTGCGCCAGCTCGATGCCGCGCACGCGGCACTGCTCCAGCGTCTCGGCCCGGATGGCCTGGGTCTCCAGCACGGCGTTCAGGCCGTCGAGCTCGTCCTTGAGCGTCTGCAGGGCCGGGAAGAAGTCGCTCGACGGCGCGATCTGCGGCAGCGACAGCCGCACGATGTCCTGCGGGAAGGTCAGGCGCAGGTCGCGCGCCGCCTTCTCCACCACCGTCACCGTCTTGCCCCAGTCGGCGCCGTCGCGCGCGTGGGCCAGGCCCTCGGCCAGCACGTCGCGGCACAGCTCGAGCACCTGCGAGGTGGAGAAGGTGTCGCCGAAGAACAGCGTGGCCGTGTCGGGCAGCTGGTGGGCCTCGTCGAAGATGATGGTGTTGGCCGACGGCAGCAGCTCGGCCACGCCGGTGTCCTTCAAGGCCACGTCGGCGAAGAACAGGTGGTGGTTGACCACCACCACGTCGGCCTGCTGGGCTTCCTTGCGCGCCTTCATCACGAAGCAGTCCTGGTAGTACTGGCACTCGGCGCCCATGCAGTTCTCGCGGGTGGACGTGACCAGGTTCCAGATCAGCGCGTTCTCGGGCACGCGGGCCAGCTCGGCCTTGTCGCCGGAGCTGCTCATCTTCAGGAAGCGCGAGATCTCGCGCAGGTGGCCGACGTCGTCGCGCGAGGTCATGCGCCCGTTCTGCAGCGTGCGCTCGAGGTGGTAGTGGCACACGTAGTTGGAGCGGCCCTTGAGCAGCGCCACCGACACCGGCGCCTGCAGCGCCGTGCGCACGGTGGGGATGTCGCGCAGGAACAGCTGGTCCTGCAGGTTCTTGGTGCCGGTCGAGACGATGGTCTTGCCGCCCCACAGCAGGGCCGGCACCAGGTAGGCGAAGGTCTTGCCGGTGCCGGTGCCCGCCTCGGCGATCAGGGTCTGCTGCTCGGCGATGGCCTGCGCCACGGCCTTGGCCATCTCGGTCTGCGAGCGGCGCGGGCGGTAGCTGCCCACGGCCGGCCCCAGCGGGCCGCCGGCGCCGAACAGCCGTTCGATCTCGGCGTCGTGGCGGCCGGGCACGTGCGGGACGGCGGGATTGGCGGATGGCGCGCTGGCCACCGGGGACGCGCCGGACTCGGCTGGCGCGGCGGCGGGCGGTAACTGGGGTTCGGTCAAAATAAGCTTCGTGGTGGCGTGCGGGCGCCCGGGGTCAGGCCGGGACGTCCGGCACTAATTGCATTTTCAGCAATGTGATATAGTCCTTCAACTGCAGCTTGCGCTTCTTCAGGCGACGCAGTTGCAGCTGGTCGTGGTGGCCATCGCGCGTCAGCATTTCGATCACCGCGTCGAGGTCGCGGTGTTCCACGTCAAGTTCGATCAGGCGCCGCTGTATTTCTTGTGCATCAGTCATGGTGAGGTTTTCTGTTACAAATTGTTCCGTGCGTTCCGGGCAGATACGCATACAATCCAAATAGTTTCGCTTAGCCAACAACCATGCTTGCAACAAAACTGTGTAACGGTGCATAGTTTAATCTACCCCAGCCCAGCCGCCAACAGAATTGATGTGGCGAACGCCACGGCCAGCCCAGCAGGGATACAGTGTGACATATGAGCGCGTATAAAATCGAAGCCGGCACGGCCCAGCACATCGGCAACCGGGCCCAGCAAAATGACCGGGTGGCCCTGTACACGGCCGCCCAGGCGCCCGGCTACGTGCTGGCGGTGCTGGCCGACGGCGTCAGCGGCGGCGCCATCGCGTCCGACCAGGTGCTGCTGACCAGCAAGCACCTGTTCGATGAATTCCGCGTCGGCGACACGCCCAACCTCGAGCGCCTGGAGGAGCTGCTGCGCACCATCGCGCACGAGGCGCACGAGGTGATCAAGATGAACCCCATCGCCGCCAGCAGCGAGCCGCAAAGCACGCTGGTGCTGCTGGCGCTCACGCCGCAGCGCCAGGCCGTGTGGGCCCATGTCGGCGATTCGCGCCTGTACCGCTTCGCCGGCCAGAGCTGCGCCGCGCGCAGCAACGACGCGGCCTACGTCGAGCACTTGGTCGGCAACGACAAGCTGCCGCTGGAGGCGGCCAGGAAGCACCGCAATTCCAAGCTGCTCAGCAACGTGCTGGGCAACAGCCTCAAGCCGCCCTTCGTCACCGTGGGCCGGCACGAGAACCTGCAGGCCGGCGACGCCTTCCTGCTGTGCTCGGACGGCCTGTGGCAATACTTCACCGACCTCGAACTGGCCGCCGCGCTGGCGCGCAACACGCCGCGCCAGGCGTCGGAACGGTTGATCAACAAGGCCATCGAACGGGCCGCCGGCAAGGGCGACAACTGCTCGATGGCCATCATCAAGCTGGTCGCCCCACCCAAGGAAAAACCGAGCTACACGGTGCAGCGGCTGAAGCGGGCCGTCTGACCAAATTCGGTGTCACCGGTTAGGATGCTTATTGCTTGAGGGCCGACGCGGCAGCGGCGGCCGCCGCCGCGGCCTTCTTGCGCTCGGCTTCCTCGCGCGCGGCGCGCTTGGCGCCCGCTTCCTGCTTCTTCTTCGCGATGGCCGCCTTGCGTTCGGCCGATTCCCGCTGCTTGCGCTCGTACGCGGCCACGTTGGCGGCGCGCCGGGCGGCGCCGGCCGCCTCCTCGGCCTGACGGCGCTGCTCGCGCGCGTCGTGCTCGGCCTGGCGCTCGGCCAGCGAGGGGCCGGCCTTGGGCGCGGCCGCCGGTTTGTCGTCCACCGGCGCCGCCTTGGCCGTGCGCGGCTGGGCGGCGCGCGCGGCCTGCTCCTCCGCGTCCTTGCGGGCGCGCTCGGCCAGCTCGGCGTCGCGCTTGTCGACGGCGTCCTTGCGCTTGAAATGACTGGCCTCCACTTCCACCGCGCGCAAGTCGGACAGCGCCGCGCGCCGCTTCTCGCGCGCCTGGTCGAGGCAGCGGTTGACGAAGAACTTGCCGTAGCAGACTTGCTCGTCCTGCGCGTAGCGCGCGTGCACGGCGGCGCGGTCGCGCGCCACCTGTTCCAGCGTGGCGTCGGCCTGCTCGACCGAATGGGTGACCGGCACCCGCGGCGCGCCTTGCGGGCCCTGGCCGATGGTCTGGGCATGGGCCGGCGCCAGCAGGGCCGCGCCCAGCAGCAGCGCCACGCGCAGCGCCGGTCGCAACGCAGTTCGCAACGCAGTTCGCAAATAAGTGGTTGGTGTCATCTTCAATTCCGGTTACGCCTTACGCCAGCGCGTCGGCCGCGCCGCGCTGTTCCTTGTCCATGTAGTCGCGCGATTGCATCTCGACGATGCGCGAGACGGTGCGGTGAAACTCGTTGGCCAGCGTGCCGGTCGTGTACAGTTCTTCCGGCTCCACCTCGGCCGACATCAGCAGCTTGACCTTCTGATCGTAGAACACGTCGATCAGCCAGGTGAAGCGGCGCGCCTCGGACGACATGGCCGCCGACATCATGGGAATCCCGGACAATATCACGGTATGGAAGCGGCTGGCGATTTCCAGGTAATCGTTCTGCGAGCGGGGGCCGCCGCACAGGGTGGCGAAATCGAACCAGATGGTGGTGCCGGCCCGGCGCAGGGCGCGGATCTCGCGGCTCTCGATGCGCACCGTCGGCTCCTCGTCGGCCGATTCGGCCACGCTGGCGAAGGCGTCGCGCAGCGCCTGGTCGGTGGCCGCGCCCAGCGGCGTGTAGTAGCACTGCACCTGCTCCAGCGCGCGGCCGCGGTAGTCGATGCCGGCGTCGATGTTCATCACGTCCAGCTTCTCGTACAGCAGGCGGATGGTGGGCAGGATGCGGTCGCGGTGCAGGCCGTCCGGATACAGCAGCTGCGGGTCGTAGTTGGAGGTCATGATGAAGCTCACGCCGTTGTCGAACAGCGCCGACAGCAGGTTGTACATGATCATGGCGTCGGCCACGTCCGAGATGTGGAACTCGTCAAAGCAGATCAAGCGGTATTTCTTGGCGACGCGGCGCGCCACCTCGTTGAGCGGATCGGCCACGCCCTTCAGCTCGTCGAGCTGGCGGTGCACGCCGCGCATGAATTCATGGAAGTGCAAACGGGTCTTGCGCACCACCGGCACCACCGAATAGAAGCTGTCCATCAGGAAGGACTTGCCGCGCCCCACCCCGCCCCACATGTACACGCCGCGCGGCACGCCGGGGCGGTTGATCAGGCGTTTCAGGCTGTTCGAGCGCTGGCCCTTGTAGGCCACCCACTCGTCGTAGCACTGCTGCAGACGGTCGACGGCGCGGCGCTGTTCAGGGTCGGCCTTGAAATCGCGCTGCTCGAGCGCGTGCTGGTAAAACTCTTGGACGTTCATGGAATTCACTTCAGTGCGACGGCTGCGCAAAAAAAAGCGGCGGGCCTGCGCCCGCCCTACCAGTACCGCGTAGGACGGGCGTGGCCCGCCGCGTGCTGCTTTAGAAGTTCAGGGTACGCTTGTCGATCGCCAGCGCCGCTTCCTTGGTCGCTTCGGACAGCGATGGGTGCGCGTGGCAGATGCGAGCGATGTCCTCAGCCGAGGCCTTGAACTCCATCGCCACCACGGCTTCCGAGATCAGCTCGGAGGCCATCGGGCCGATGATGTGCACGCCCAGGATCTCGTCGGTGGTGGCGTCGGCCAGGAACTTGACCATGCCCGAGGTGTCGCCCAGCGCGCGCGCGCGGCCGTTGGCCAGGAACGGGAAGGTGCCGGCCTTGTAGGCCACGCCGTCGGCTTTCAGCTGCTGCTCGGTCTTGCCCACCCACGCGATTTCCGGCGAGGTGTAGATGACCCAGGGGATGGTGTTGAAGTTGGTGTGACCATGCTGGCCGGCGATACGCTCGGCCACGGCAACGCCTTCTTCCTCGGCCTTGTGCGCCAGCATCGGGCCGCGCACCACGTCGCCCACCGCCCACACGCCCGGCAGGTTGGTCTTGCAGTCGCCGTCCACGGCCACGAAGCCGCGCTCGTCGAGTTGCAGGCCGACCTTGTCGGCGGCCAGACCGTTGGTGTTGGGGGTGCGGCCGATCGAGACGATCAGCTTGTCGAACACGGCGCTCTGGGCTTCGCCCTTGGCGTTCTCGTATTCCACGGTGACGTTGTTCTTGCCGGTGCTGATCTTGCCGATCTTGCAGCCCAGGTTGATCGACAGGCCCTGCTTGGCGAACAGCTTGCCCGCTTCCTTGGCGATCTGCTCGTCGACGGCGCCCAGGAACACGGGCAGGCCTTCCAGCACGGTCACTTCGGAGCCCAGACGGCGCCAAACGGAACCCATTTCCAGACCGATCACGCCGGCGCCGATCACGCCCAGCTTGGCCGGCACGGCGTCGATGGCCAGCGCGCCGGTGTTCGACAGGATCAGTTTCTCGTCGAACGGTGCGCCTGGCAGTTCACGGGCGTTGGAGCCGGTGGCGATGATGACCTGCTTGGCGTTGATGGTCTCGTTGGCCGGGGCCGAGACGACGATAGGATAGCCGTCGGCCGTGGCGGCGCCGCCGAACGAGGCGCGGCCGTGGAAGAAGGTGACCTTGTTCTTCTTGAACAGGAACAGGATGCCGTCGTTGTTCTGCTTGACGACCGTGTCCTTGCGCTTGATCATCTGGCCCAGGTTCAGCGACAGGCCGGCGACGTCGATGCCGTGCTCCTTGAAGGCGTGGCCGGCGTGCTCGTAGTGCTCGGACGATTGCAGCAGCGCCTTGGACGGGATGCAGCCGACGTTGGTGCAGGTGCCGCCGGGAGCGGGGCCGCCCTTGGCGTTTTCCCATGCGTCCACGCAGGCCACGGAGAAGCCCAGCTGCGCTGCGCGGATGGCGGCGATGTAGCCGCCAGGACCGGCGCCGATCACGACGACGTCAAATTGTTTAGTGCTCATATTTTTCTCAATTCCCAATCAGTTCCTCGTCCGGGACGAAGATCCATAACAGTAGGTAGACCACCAGTCCGAAGCCGAAGGACACCGTGAACAGCGCGAATATCAAACGCCACACCCACGATTCCATGCCCGACGCCTTGGCCAGGCCGCCGCACACGCCACCGATCCAGCGGTCGCTGCGCGAGCGGCGCAGGCGGTTCAATTCGCCCGGCAGGTCGACCTCGCCGCCGTCGCGCGGCGGCGGGCCGGCGTTCAGCAGCCTGGCCTTGGCCTGGGCGAATTCCTCGTCGGACAAGGCGCCCGCCTGGTGCAGCTCGTGCAGGCGCTTGATTTCTTCGGATACGTTCATGGCGGCCTTTCGGGCTAGTCGTGCTTCAAACCAGGGTCTGGCCCGTGCGGGTCAGACCCTTTGAACTGGCGAAACGCGGGGGATTACAGTTCCAGCAGCAGGCGGGCTGGATCTTCCAGCGCTTCCTTCATGGCCACCAGACCCAGCACGGCTTCGCGGCCGTCGATGATGCGGTGGTCGTACGACATCGCCAGGTAGTTCATCGGACGGATCACGATCTGGCCGTTTTCAACGACGGCGCGGTCCTTGGTCGCGTGCACGCCCAGGATGGCCGACTGCGGCGGGTTGATGATCGGGGTCGACAGCATGGAGCCGAAGGTGCCGCCGTTCGAGATCGAGAACGTGCCGCCGGTCAGGTCGTCCAGCGTCAGCTTGCCTTCCTTGGCCTTGGCGCCGAATTCGCCGATCTTCTTCTCGATGTCGGCGATCGACATCTGGTCCGCGTTGCGCAGGATAGGCACCACCAGGCCGCGTGGCGAACCGACGGCGATACCGATGTCGAAGTAACCGTGGTAGACGATGTCGTTGCCGTCCACCGAGGCGTTCAGGATCGGGTACTTCTTCAGCGCGGCCACGGCGGCCTTGACGAAGAAGGACATGAAGCCCAGCTTGACGCCGTGCTCTTTCTCGAACTTGTCCTTGTACTTGTTGCGCAGGTCCATCACCGGCGCCATGTTCACCTCGTTGAAGGTGGTCAGGATGGCGTTGGTCGATTGCGACTGGATCAGGCGCTCGGCGATACGGGCGCGCAGACGGCTCATCGGCACGCGCTCTTCCGGACGGTCGCCCAGGTTAGGCGCGGCCACGGCCACTTGCTGCAGCGCCGGCTTGGCGGCGGCTGGCGCCAGCGGCGCGACGGCGGGAGCAGGCTTGGCGGCGGCGGCCAGGGCGTCGCCCTTGGTCACGCGGCCATCTTTGCCGGTGCCGGCCACTTGCGAGGCCGACAGGTTCGCTTCCGACAGGATCTTGGCGGCGGCGGGCATGGCCACGTCGCCCTTGTTGGCGGCGGCGGCAGGTGCTGCGGCTGGTGCAGCGGCGGGAGCGGCAGCGGCAGCTGGAGCGGCGGCCGATGCCGAGCCTTCGGTGTCGATGATGGCGATCACTTCGCCGGCGACGACGGTGCTGCCGTCGCCCTTGATGATCTGCACCAGCACGCCGGCGCTCGGCGCCGGCAGTTCCAGCACCACTTTATCGGTTTCGATATCGATCAGGTTTTCGTCGCGGGCCACCGCCTCGCCGACTTTTTTATGCCAGGTCAGCATGGTCGCTTCGGCGACCGACTCGGACAGTTGAGGAACCTTGACTTCGATTTGTGCCATGTAAAACTCCGTATATTTTGTTGTTGCGGCGCCGCGCTGACCGCCCTTGCAGGCCGCGCGGCGCACCGTCAGTGTGTGTGTGCTTGATTACTTGGTCAGAACGAAACCCTTGAGCTTCGAGAACGCCGTCTCCAGCAGGTCTTTTTGCTGGGCGTAGTGCTTGTCGTAGTAGCCGACAGCCGGCGAAGCCGAGGCCGGACGACCGGCGTAGGCCAGGCGCTGGCCCGCTTCCATGCTCTCGAAGATGCTGTGCTGAATCTGGAACCATGGGCCCTGATTCTGCGGCTCGTCCTGCGCCCACACCACTTCGGCCAGGTTCGGGAACTTCTTCAGTTCGGCCGTGAACGACTTGTGCGGGAACGGATACAGCTGCTCGATGCGGATGATGGCCGTATCGGTCTGGCCGCGCGTCTTGCGTGCGTTGACCAGGTCGTAGTAGACCTTGCCCGAGCAGGCGACCACGCGCTTGACCTTCTTGGCGTCGATCTTGTCGTCCACCTCGCCGATCACGGTCTGGAACGCGCCCTTGGCCAGTTCGGTCAGCGGGGTGCCGGCGTCCTTGTTGCGCAGCAGCGATTTCGGGGTCAGGATCACCAGCGGCTTGCGGAACTGGCGCACCATCTGACGGCGCAGCACGTGGAAGATCTGCGACGCGGTGGTCGGCTGCACCACTTGCATGTTGTTGTCAGCGCACAGCTGCAGGAAACGCTCAGGACGGGCCGACGAGTGCTCGGGACCCTGGCCTTCGTAACCGTGCGGCAGCATCATGACCAGGCCCGAAGCGCGGCCCCACTTCACTTCGCCGGAGCTGATGAACTGGTCGATCACCACTTGCGCGCCGTTGACGAAGTCGCCGAACTGGGCTTCCCAGATCGTCAGCGTGTTCGGTTCAGCGGTCGAGTAGCCGTATTCGAAGCCCAGCACCGCCTCTTCCGACAGCACGGAGTCGATCACGGTGAACGGGGCCTGGCCTTCGGCGATGTTCTGCAGCGGCACGTAGGTGCCGGCGTCCCAACGCTCGCGGTTCTGGTCGTGCAGCACGGCGTGGCGGTGCACGAAGGTGCCGCGGCCGGCGTCCTGGCCGGTCAGGCGCACGGCGTAGCCGGACGACACCAGCGAGGCGTAGGCCAGGTGTTCGCCCATGCCCCAGTCCAGGTTCAGTTCACCACGGCCCATGGCGGCGCGGTCGCCCAGCACCTTTTCCACCAGCGAGTGCACCTTGAAGCCTTCCGGCACGGTGGTGATACGGCCGGCCAGACGCTTCAGTTCCGTCATCGGCACGGCGGTGTCGGCCGAGTCGGTCCACTTGCGGTTCAGGAACGGCAGCCAGTCGACGGCGAACTTGTTCTTGAAGTTGGAGATGACCGGATCGATCGTGTGCTTGCCGGCGTCCATCGCTTCGCGGTAGGCGGCCACCATCTTGTCGCCGCCATCGGCAGCGATCACGCCTTGCGCGGCCAGCTTGTCCGCGTACAGCTTGCGGGTGCCTGGGTGCTGGGCGATCTTCTTGTACATCAGCGGCTGGGTCAGGGCAGGCGTGTCCTGCTCGTTGTGCCCCAGTTTGCGGTAGCAGATGATATCGACCACGATATCCTTCTGGAACTGCAGGCGGTAGTCCATCGCGATCTGCGAGGCCAGCACCACGGCTTCAGGATCGTCCGCGTTCACGTGCAGCACGGGCGCCTCGATCATCTTGACCACGTCCGAGCAGTAGATGGTCGAACGGGCGTCGCGCGGGTCCGAGGTGGTGAAGCCGATCTGGTTGTTGATAACGATGTGCACCGTGCCGCCCGTGCCGTAGCCGCGGGTCTGGGCCAGGTTCAGGGTCTCCATGACCACGCCCTGGCCGGCGAAAGCGGCATCGCCGTGCACCAGGATAGGCAGCACTTGCGCGCCTTGCGCGTCGCCGCGACGGTCCATACGGGCCTTGACGGAACCTTCAACGACAGGGTTGACGATCTCCAGGTGCGACGGGTTGAACGCCAGCGACAGGTGGACCGGGCCGCCGACGGTGGAGATGTCGGACGAGAAGCCCTGGTGGTATTTCACGTCGCCGGCCGGCAGGTCGTCGCCATGCTTGCCTTCGAATTCTTCGAACAGCTCTTTCGGGCTCTTACCCAGGGTGTTGACCAGCACGTTCAGGCGGCCACGGTGGGCCATGCCGATCACGATTTCCTGCACGCCCTTTTCGCCGGCGCGCTGGATGATCTCGTCGATCGAGGCGATGAACGTCTCGCCGCCTTCCAGCGAGAAGCGCTTCTGGCCGACGTACTTGGTGTGCAGGTAGCGTTCCAGGCCTTCAGCGGCCGTCAGGCGGTCAAGGATGTGCTGCTTCTTCTCTTTGGTGAAATTCGGGGTGGAGCGGATCGATTCCAGGCGCTCCTGCAGCCAGCGCTTCTCGGCCGGGTCGGAGATGTACATGTATTCCGCGCCGATGGAGCGGGTGTAGGTATCGCGCAGGAAGTTGGTCAGGTCGCGCAGGGTCGCGGTTTCAGGACCGAAGTAGGTGTTGCTGATGTTGAACACGGTGTCCATGTCCGCATCGGTGAAGCCGTAGAAGCTGGGGTCCAGCTCGGGGATCATCGGACGTTCCTGGCGCTGCAGCGGGTCCAGGTTGGCCCAGCGCGAGCCCAGGTAGCGGTAGGCGGCGATCAGCTGGGTGGCGGCGACGCGCTTGCGGCCCATTTCGGGATCGCCCGAGGCGGTCACGGTGCGGATCGGGCCGGCCTTGGCGCGCTCGGCGAACGAGGCGATCACGGAGGCATGGGCGACGTCAGGCTTGTTGGAACCATCGACGGCCGGCACGTGCTGCATGGCGTCGAAGTAGGCGCGCCAGTTGTCTGGCACGGAACCCGGGTTGTTGAGATACGCCTCGTACAGTTCTTCGACGTACGGCGCGTTCCCACCAAACAGGTAGGAGTTGGACGTGTATTGTTGCATCATATTGCTCACCTTTCTTCGCGTTTCGCGAGATTAGCGGGTTAATCTAACCTTCCGCGACACGGCCTGACCGGTTAGCGGATTGCACATCAAGTTGTGGGGAAGGACTCTTGTTTCTTTCGGTAGAACTAAAATCGGTCAATCAGGATAGCACGCGGCATTGTATCTCAACAACCAATTGTGCGTGAAAAATGCGCACGAAAATATGGTCTTTTTTTCGCCCGCAGGCCGCGCCAATGCTCGATCCCGGCGAAAAATAGCCATAAGATTAACGTTGACGGACGCTTCCCCGCCAGACCGGCCAGGATCCATCCACGCCAGTTCTTTTTTCTAATCGCCGCTATATGTTTGTAATGGCTGCTATCGCCCACTATCGCTTACTAAAATAACCGTGCAGGCAACACTAAGCCAAACTAAACGCCACTATTTCGATAGCGGCATGTAGTCAGTTTTAGTAACCGGCTTCCCGTGAACCGGATAAGCAGCGAAGAATCAAGAAAGCCGCGATTGCCGCAAAATTTGTTGTCTATACAATCAATTCCGCGGTGCAACAATGTAGGACAATATCGGCCCTTGCCAATATTGCGGCCGCGACTGCCCGCCGGCCCTGTCCTCACATGAAAATCCAACGCACCCGATTGCAGCTGGCGATCGCCACCCTCTTCACCACCGGCGCCACCGTCGGCGCCACCGCCTGGGCCCAGCAGGAAGCGCCTGCCGCGCCGCCCGCCGCCACGACCGCCGACGCCGCCGGCGCGCCCGCCAAAGCCGCACGCAGCGATCAGATCCAGACCATCCAGGTCACGGCGCAAAAGCGCAAGGAAGACGCGGGCAAGGTGCCCATCAGCATGTCCGTGGTGCGCGGCGAGGACCTGGCGGCCCAACA
The DNA here is from genome assembly GCF_058801745.1 of Rugamonas sp. GW822-FHT03B10. Lineage (NCBI taxonomy): Bacteria > Pseudomonadati > Pseudomonadota > Betaproteobacteria > Burkholderiales > Oxalobacteraceae > Rugamonas > Rugamonas sp. GW822-FHT03B10. The sequence continues at coordinate 114,017 of NZ_JBXANP010000009.1, forward strand.
CATCGCCGGTCTGGAAGACGTGACTCGCAACGTGCCCAACATCTCGTTCTCGGGCGGCACGCAGGGCAATGGCCCCGGCCTGTCGAACATCGAGATGCGCGGCATCGCCTCGTCGGCCGGTTCCGGCACGGTCGGCATCTACATGGACGACGTCTCCATGACCACCCGCAACCTGTACAGCCTGGGCAGCCCGGAGCCGAAGTTCTTCGACGTGGACCGCATCGAAGTGCTGCGCGGTCCGCAAGGCACGCTGTACGGCGCCAGCTCCATGGGCGGCACGCTGAAGGTGCTGCTGAACCAGCCGGACCTGAAGAAGATGGACAACAGCGCGATGGCCGAGGTGTCGTCCACTTCGCACGGCGGCATCAACCACAGCCTGAACGCCGTGCTCAACGTGCCGCTGGTGGCCAACGAGATGGCGCTGCGTGTGGGCGTGCAGAGCACCCACGTGAGCGGCTACATCACCCAGGTCGATCCCGACACGCTGGCCACCGTGCACCGCCGCACCAATTCGGAGGATGACGCCGTGCTGCGCATGGCGCTCAAATGGGCCGTCAACCGCGACCTGACCGTCACGCCGGCCCTGTTCTACCAGGAGGTCAAGACGGGCGACCTGCCCACCGAATACCCGTATTCGCAAACCTCGGGCGCCGCCCTGCAACCGTACCAGGTCAGCAAGCCGGTGCTGGAGCCGGGCAAGGACAAGCTGTTCACCCCGAGCCTGACCGTCAACTACGACCTGGGCAAGGCCGACCTGGTGTCCGTCACCAGCTTCTACCAGCGCGACTTCAACCGCACCCAGGACGGCACCCAGGCCAACAGCGCCTACCTGGCCACGCTGCTGCAACCGGGCGCACCATCGGGCCTCGCCTCCACGCTGGCCGTCACGCCCGCCTACGTCTACCTGAACAACCAGGTGCGCCAGTTCGCGCAGGAGTTCCGCCTCGCCTCCAAGGGCTACGACGCCAAGGCGCCCACGCCCGTCACCTGGCTGGCCGGCGCCTACTTCTCCAACCTGCACACCACCGTCAACGACAACGAGCCGGTGCCGGGCATGAACGCGCTGTTCGCCAAATACGGCCTGAACGCGGAAGACCCGGCCGTCATGTCGGGCACCTTCCCCGGCGCCTTCACCAACGACAGCGCCTACTTCACGGCGCGCCACTACCGCACCACGCAGAAGGCGGCGTTCGGCGAAGCGACCTATCACTTCTCGCCCGACCTGCGCATGACGGCCGGCCTGCGCGACCTGTACGCCACCGACTCGCTGGCGCGCGAAGCATCGAACTACTTCGCCGCCATGCCGGGCATGACGATCCAGCAGGCGCACGACGAGAGCACCCACGCCATCACGCCGAAGTTCGCCGTGTCGTGGAACGTGGACCCGACCGACATGCTGTACTTCAACGCGGCCAAGGGCTTCCGCCTGGGCGGCCAGAACCGCGACATTCCGCTGTCGATCTGCGGCGCGGAACTGAACGGCCTGGGGCTGGCGAAAGCGCCGGCTAGCTTCGGTTCCGACTCGCTGTGGAGCTACGAGGTGGGCAACAAGTCACGCTTCCTCAACAACCGCCTGGCCATCAACGCGGCCGCCTACTACATCGACTGGAAGAACATCCAGGTCGACCGCGCGCTGAGCTGCACCTTCGACTACGAGACCAATGCCGGCAAGGCCCGCAGCACGGGCGTGGAACTGGAGGTGAAGGCCAAGCCGACGCCGGACCTGACCCTCGACCTGGCGGCCGGTTACACCAACGCCTACCTGGTGGACGCGAACGAGGCGCTCGGCTCGCTGGCCGGCCAGAAGGTGCCGGGCGCGCCCAAGTTCAACGCCACGCTGGGCGGCGAGTACCGCTACACCATCAACGGCACCACGGACGGCTTCGCGCGCATGACGGCGCACTGGACCGGCTCCAGTTACGGCACCGCCCACATCGGCGACAGCGATTACCAGCGTCCGGCCTATGCGACGTTGGACGCCAGCGTCGGCGTCAACTTCGAGAAATGGCAAGTGTCGCTGTTCGCCAAGAACCTGGCCAACAACAACAAAGTGATCCAGCGTCCCAACGTGCAGTTCTTCCAGGAGGCCTACCGCCTGGTGCCGCGCACGATCGGCGTGAACGTCTCCGGCAGCCTGTAACCGTTCCAGCCCGGCAAACCGGGGTCAGGTCATGCCCTCACGCAAGATGCGCGCATCTTGCGTGAGGGCATGACCTGACCCCGGTTTTTTTGTGTTGCAATTTCGCATCCAATTAAATAAAACAAATTGATTTAATTAGTAAGCAGACGCACAATCGCTCTCGCTGTATCAACAATCACAACGATCAGGAGACACAAGATGAACCGTCTGACCCGGAATGCCCTCCCCATGGCGCTGGCCATCGCCTGCAGCTTTGCCCACGCCGATTCCTACAACGACACGGAAGGCTTCCATGGCTACCTGCGCGCCAGCGCCGGCGGCAGTTCCACCCACGGCCCGCAAAGCTGCTACGCGCTGGGCGGCCCGACCTCGTCCTACCGCCTGGGCAACGAGTGCGATTCGTACACGGAGTTCGGCTACACCAAGGAGATCGCCAAGGCCGACAACGGCGTCAGCTTCGTCAGCACGCTGTGGGTCAACGCCTACTCGCCCGGCTCGGACTTCCGCGACGCCAAGCTGCAACTGCTGAAAGGCTACGTGGAGGCCAAGGGCCTGCCCTTCCTGGGCGGCGGCACGGCCTGGATGGGCAAGCGTTACTACTACCGTCCCGACATCCACATGCTCGACATGCAATACATCAACATGAACGGCACGGGCGGCGGCCTGGACAAGATCCCGCTGGGCGCGGGCCGCATCAGCTACGCCGTCTTCAAGGACAACGACACCAACGCCACGGGAGCGGGCGGCGCCATCGTCAACACCCCGGCCGCCATCCGCCAGAACGTGCTGTATGAAGGCTTGCCCACCAATCCGGGCGGCACGGTCGATATCGCGCTGACGCTGATCTCGGCCCAGGGCCGCGACCGCGCCGCGTTGGGCCAGGGCGACCAGAGCCACGGCGGCTGGGCGGCCGGCGTGTTCCACAAACAGGAAATGCTGGGCGGCGCCAATCTGGTGGGCCTGCAGTATGGCAGCGGCCCCGGCACCGGCATCGGCATCTGCTGCTCGCGCATGGGTCCGTCGGGCAGCACCACGCTTGGTTCGGACGTGACGCGCGTGCGCGTGCTGGACGATCTGGTGATCCAGCCCACCCGCCAGTTCAGCATGGAGTTCGCCGCCCTGTACCAGAAGGACAAGGCCGACGACGCGGCGCTGCGCAACACGTGGACCACGATGGGGGTACGTCCCGTGTATGCGATCCTGCCGAACCTGAAGCTGCAGGGTGAACTGGGCGTGACCACGCTCAAGCAGGACAGCACGGGCCAGACCGCGCGCCTGACCAAGTTGACCTTCGCGCCGGCCATCGCCATGGGCGAGAGCTACTGGTCGCGTCCCGAACTGCGCCTGTTCGTCACCTACGGCAAATGGAATGGCGCCGCCACGCCGCTGGTCAACGCTGCCAACAACAGCGGCCCCGTGTACGGCAACAACACCAGCGGCCTGTCGGCCGGCCTGCAGGTCGAGGCGTGGTGGTGATGCCTGGAGTGCGCCAAGCATCAGTAGCTTAAGGGTCAGACCCTGGGATCTGACCCTGGTTTGCCGCGATCTGTTCCTTAAGCTTCGAGCTTGAGGAACAGGTCGCGGTCCGGCGCGAAATTGGCGTACAGCGGCAGCAGCGCGCCACCGAGCGCGCGCGCGTCCGGGCCGATGGTGCCCATCTGGATCTGCGGCCGCTGCACGCCTTCCCAGTTGTAGCGCGCCAGCGCGGCCGACACGCCGGCCATCAGCCGCTCCAGCAGCGCGCGGCTGCATGAGCCATCGACGATCACCCCTTCCAGATCCAGCAGGCAGCTGGCGTTGGTGACCGCCATCGCGATCGCGTTCGCGGCCTGCGCCACCCACGCCGTGCTGTGGGCATCCCACTGTCCTTGCGTGGCCCGCTCGTCGTAGGCGGCCAGCGGATCGAGCCCCGCCTCCCCGAACAGGTTTTCCAGTCCCAGCAGCGACGCGGTCGACAGCAGCTGCGCCGGCGGCATGCCGGCGTCCGTGCCGGCCATGCCCACCGGCAGCGAGCCGATGGCGCCCGCGTTGCCATGCAGGCCAGCGTGCAGATGGCTGTCGATCACCAGCCCGCCGCCGATGAAGGTGTCGATGTACAGATACAGGAAACTCTTGACGCTGCGCCCGCGACCGGCCACCAGTTCGGCCACGCAGGCGGCCGCCGTGTCCTTGGCGAAGCGCACCGGCAGGCCGGTGTCGGCCTCGATCTGGCGCGCGATGTCGAGCCGGTTCCAGCGTCCGCCCTCCTCGGGCGCCATGCCGATCAACTCGCGCCAGCTGCCCAGCGACAGCGGCGCGGCCACGCCGATGCCCTGGATGCGGCTGCGCAGCGCCGGCGCCAGCGCGGCCTGCATCTGGCGCACCTGGTCGGCGATGGTGCGGAACACCAGATCCGGATCGGGGTAGCGGTAGCCGAGCGAATAACGGTTGCGCACCGTGCCGACGAAATCGAGCAGCAGCACGTCCAGGCTGCGGCGGCCGATCTTGACGCCGATCGAGAATGCGCCGTCCGGCTTGAGCGCGATCGGCACCGAGGGCTGGCCGATTTTGCCGCGCAGCGGTTCCAGCTTCATCACCAGACCGTCGTCGGTCAGGCGGTTGATGATCAGGGCCACGGTCTGGGTGCTGAGCGTGGTCAGGCGGGCCAGGTCGGCCTTGGGCAGGCTGCCGTGCAGGCGGATCGCCTGCAACACCACGCGCTCGTTGAACTGGCGCATGCCGGTCTGGTTCGAACCCCGCGGCCGCAAATTGTCGGCGACGGCTTCGTCAGCGTCGGCGGCGGTGGGGGGAGTTTGCTGCATGGGGACTGCTCCTGGACGCGGGGTTGGCAAAGCAGGCAGTCTGCACCATCACGCCCGGCTTGGCAACTTGCGGTATCAACCGCCACAAAGTCGGTTTTGCGAGTTCAGCGCAGCACCAGGTCGGCCCGCACCTTGCTCGCCTCCACCAGCACGGCATTCGGTTCGTCCGTCTGCCACACCCAGTCGCGCGCCTGTTCGGCCGTGCGGCCGTAGCGCATGTGGCGCGCCGCCAGCCGCTCGCGCCGCAGGTCGTGGTCGACGTCCACATACCAGACCGCGTCCAGTTGCGTGCGCACGCCGGCCCAGTGGCCCTGATCCAGCAACAGGTAGTTACCCTCCGTGATGACCAGTTCGATCTCCGGCGGCACGGCGATCGCGCCCGCCACGCCCTCCTCGATCTCGCGCCGGTATTCGGGTGCGTACACCACCTCGCCCGGCGCGCGCTGACGCAGGCGCGCGAGCAGGGCCACGTAGCCGGCACTGTCGAAGGTATCGGGTGCGCCCTTGCGTCCTGCCCGCCCCAGCCGTGCCAGTTCCGTGTTGGCCAGATGGTAGCCATCCATGGGCACCACCACGGCGCGGCCGGGCAATGCTTCCAGCAGGCGCTGGGCCGCGGTGGACTTGCCGGCGCCGGGCGCGCCAACCAGGCCCAGCATGGTGCGCTGACCGGGCACCAGCGTGGCCAGCAAGTCCGCCAGCGCTTGTTCCAAAAACTTCGTATCCACACGTTCTCCTGGGTAATTTCAGCCGCCGTACAACAGCCGTTCCTTCAGCCAGCCCTTGTTTTTGTTGCCATGTTACCTCAATCAAAGGCGACTTCCGCATGATTAAATAAAATAGATTGATTTATTAATCGAAGCGGCCTATATTTCAGTCAACGCCACCGGCGCCACGCCGACCGACCCGGTCGGGTATCCAATAAAAAACACTTAGGAGACAGCATGTACGCTAAGCATTGCATCGCAGTGGGCTTGATCGCATCCGTCGCCGGCTACGCCGCCGCCGCCGAACCCGTCATCGGCCTGATCACCAAGACCGAAACCAACCCCTTCTTCGTCAAGATGAAGGAAGGCGCGCAACACGCGGCCAAGCTGCAGGGCGCCAAGCTGCTGACGGCGGCCGGCAAGGCCGACGGCGACAACGCGGGCCAGGTCACGGCCATCGAGAACATGGTGTCGGCCGGCGCCAAGGCCATCCTGATCACGCCCAACGACTCCAAGGCCATCGTGCCCGCCATCAAAAAAGCGCGCGACGCCGGCGTGATGGTGATCGCGCTCGACAGCCCGGCCGAACCGGCCAACGCCACCGACGCCCTGTTCGCCACCGACAACTTCAAAGCCGGCCTGCTGATCGGCGAATACGCGAAGGCCGCGTTCGGCGGCAAGCCCGCCAAGATCGCCACGCTCGACCTGTTCCCCGGCCACCCGGTCGGCATCGCCCGCCACAACGGTTTCCTGGCCGGCTTCGGCGTGGCCGGTGTGGACGCCAAGACGGCCGGCCTGGCCAAGAGCGCGGACGTGGTCTGCATGGCCGACAGCTACGGCGACCAGGGCAAGGGCCAGACGGCGATGGAGAACTGCCTGCAGAAGAACCCCGACATCAACCTGGTCTACACCATCAATGAACCGGCAGCGGCGGGCGCGTACAAGGCCCTGAAGGCGGCCGGCAAGGAAAAAGGCGTGCTGATCGTGTCGGTGGACGGCGGCTGCTCCGGCGTGCGCGACGTCAAGGCCGGCGTGATCGCGGCCACCTCGCAGCAATATCCGCTGAAGATGGCCGGCCTGGCCGTCGACGCCGGCGTGACCTACGCCAAGACCGGCAAGAAGGTCAGCGGCTACGTGGACACGGGCGTGACCCTGATCACGGACAAGAAGCAGGCCAACGTGCCCAGCCAGGACACCGGCTACGGCCTGAGCGCCTGCTGGGGTAAATAAGCACGCCGGCCACGGCACGTAACCAGGACAGAGGGCGGCCACGGCCGCCCCGACCGTACCGAAAGGAATATCATGCAACGCGATCTGAACCCGGGCTCGGTGGCTGCCGCCGCCGTCCACCAGCCCCCTGCCCTCACGGGGAAATCCATGTCTCTGCGCCTCAAGGATGTGCTGCCGCCAGTCACCGTACTGGGCCCGCTGCTGGCCCTGCTGGCCGCCTGTCTGTTCTTCGCCACCCAGTCCGACCGCTTCCTGAGCGGCCAGAACTTCTCGCTGATCCTGCAACAGGTGATGGTGGTGGGCGTGATCGCCATCGGCCAGACCCTGATCATCCTCACCGCCGGCATCGACCTGTCGTGCGGCATGGCGATGGCGCTCGGCTCCGTGGTGGCCACCAAATTCGCCGTCGACTACGGCATGCATCCCTACCTGGCCGTGGCCTGCGGCATGGGCGTGTGCGTGCTGATCGGCTACCTCAATGGCGCGCTGGTCACCTCGATCAAGCTGCCGCCGTTCATCGTCACGCTGGGCACCATGAACATCGCCTTCGCCGTGACCCAGATCTATTCGCAAGCCCAGACCGTGACCGGCCTGCCGGACGCGATGACCTTCTTCGGCAACACCTTCCACCTCGGCCAGACCACCCTCACCTACGGCACCGTGCTGATGCTGGCGCTGTACGTGCTGACCTGGCTGTTCCTGCGCGAGACGGCGCCGGGCCGCCACCTGTACGCAGTCGGCAACAACCCTGAAGCGGCGCGCCTGACCGGCATCGCCACCTCGCGCGTGCTGATCGGCGTGTACATGATGGCCGGCTTGTTCTACGGCGTGGCGGCCATGCTGTCCGTGGCCCGCATGGGCGTGGGCGATCCGCAAGGCGGCCAGACGGACAACCTCGACAGCATCACGGCCGTGGTCCTGGGCGGCACCAGCCTGTTCGGCGGACGCGGCTCGGTCATGGGCACCTTCGTCGGCGTGCTGATCGTGGGCGTGTTCCGCAACGGCCTGACGCTGATGGGCGTGCCCTCGGTGTACCAAATCCTCGTGACGGGCGTGCTGGTGATTCTGGCCGTCGCCACCGACCAACTGACGCACAAGAAAGGCTGATGACCATGACCGCAACGATCCCCGCGACCATCTTCCAGGCACGCGGCCTGGTCAAACGCTACGGCGGCGTGACCGCCCTGGACGGCACCGACTTCGACCTGCGCGCCGGTGAAATCCTGGCCGTGATCGGCGACAACGGCGCCGGCAAATCCTCGCTGATCAAGGCCCTGTCGGGCGCCGTGATCCCGGACGAGGGCCAACTGACGCTCGACGGCGAGCCGGTGCGCTTCAAGTCCCCGATCGACGCGCGCCGCCACGGCATCGAAACCGTGTACCAGGACCTGGCCGTGGCGCCGGCCATGACCATCGCCGAGAACCTGTTCCTCGGCCGCGAAATACTGCGCCCCGGCCTGCTGGGCCGCTGGCTGCGCCTGATCGACAAGCCGCGCATGCTGGCCGAAGCCGTGGGCCACATGCAGGACCTGAAGATCGGCATCCGTTCGATGAAGCAGGCGGTGGGCACGCTGTCGGGCGGCCAGCGCCAAGGCGTGGCCGTGGCGCGCAGCACGGCCTTCGCCAAGCACGTGGTGATCCTGGACGAGCCGACGGCGGCGCTGGGCGTCAAGGAAGGCAACATGGTGCTGGAACTGATCCGCCGCGTGCGCGACCGCGGCCTGCCCGTGATCCTCATCAGCCACAACATGCCGCACGTGTTCGAGATCGCCGACCGCATCCACATCCAGCGGTTGGGCAAGCGTGTGGCCGTGGTCGACCCCAAGCACATCAGCATGTCCGACACGGTGGCCGTGATGACGGGCGCCAAGGACCCGCGCGACTTGCCGGAGCAGGCCCATGCTTAAAGGTATCGATCCGCTGCTCAGCCCCGAGCTGCTCAAGGTGCTGGCCGAAATGGGCCACGGCGACGCCGTGGTGCTGGTGGACGCCAACTTCACGGCCACATCGCTGGGACGCGGCAAACCGCTGATCCGCCTGCCCGGCGTGGACCTGGCGCGCGCCGCCAGCGCCGTGCTGTCGGTGTTCCCGCTCGATCTGGCCGAGCGTCCGGTGGACTTCATGGCCGTCTGCGGCCAGCCCGCGGGCTACCGCACGCCGCTGCAGCAGGCCATGCTGGGCCTGTGCCAGCGGGCCGGCGACGCCCTGCCGGCGCAGTGCGAGGCGGTCGAGCGGTTCGCGTTCTATGAGCGCGTGAAACAGGCGTATGCGATCGTCCAGACGGGCGAGCTGCAACCATACGCCAACTTCCTGTTCCGCAAAGGCGTGCTGACCGGAGCGCAGCCAGCATGATGAACACGTCCCACGCCGCCGTCGCACCGACCGACGCCAGCATCTGGCTGCGTCCGCGCGGCTCGAACCAGAGCGGCATGGGGCAGTTCAACGAACGCGTGGTGCTGCAGGCGATCCGGCTGCACGGCAGCCTGGCCAAGGCCGACCTCGCGCGGCTCACGCACCTGAGCACGCAGACCGTGTCGCTGATCATCAACCGCCTGCTGGAACAGGGGCTGGTGCTCAAGCGCGCGCCGCAGCGCGGCAAGGTGGGACAGCCGTCCGTGCCCATCATGCTCAATGCCGACGGCGCCTACTTCATCGGCATCAAGATCGGCCGGCGCAGCTTGGACCTGCTGTTGATCGACTTTCATGGCGAGGTGTGCGAACGCCGCGCGCTCAGCTACCGCTATCCCGATCCGCAACTGCTGTTCGGCCAGATCGCCGCCATGCAGCGCGACCTGCTCAAGCAACTGGGCCCGCTGCGGGCGGCGCGGCTGGCCGGCATCGGCGTGGCCGCGCCGTTGGGACTCGGTGGCTGGCAAGCCTTGCTCGGCAGCGCGCCGGCGCAGGCCGGCCAGTGGGAACGGCTCGACATCCGCGCCGAAATCCAGGCCGTCAGCCACGTGCCCGTGGTGTTCGCCAAGGACACCATGGCCGCCTGCGTGGCCGAACTGGTGGCCGGGCGCGGCCGCAGCATCGGCAGCTATTTGTACATCTTCGTCGGCACCTTCATCGGCGGCGGCCTGGTGCTCGACAGCAGCGTGCATGCCGGCCTGTCCGGCAATGCTGGTGCGCTCGGCTCCATGCCGCTGCAACTGGCGCCCGGCGCGGGTGGGCCGCCCGAGCAGTTGCTGAGCACCGCCTCGCTGTTCAGCCTTGAGCAGTTGTACGCCGCCGCCGGTCTGGACGAAACGGCCGCCTACGACGCGCGCGCATTGCAGCAGCCGTGGCTGACCCACACGGAAGCGTGGCTGGATGACGCCGCCCGCGCCATCGCCCTCGCCGTCAGCAACGCCACCTGTCTGCTGGACCTGGACGAAGTGGTGCTGGACGGCTCCAGCCACCCCGCCCTGCTGGCGCGCCTGCTGGAGCAAACCAAGCAGGCGCTGGAACGCTACAGCTGGGAAGGCGTGCGCCGGCCCGCCCTGCGCGCCGGCGCGATCGGCGCGGACGCGCGCGCCATCGGCGCCGCGCTGCTGCCGCTGCACGCCAACTTCGCGCCCGACCGCGAACTGTTTTTGAAATTGCTGCACACGGCCGCACGCTGAGCGGCGGCCATCAGCCCCCAACACACAACACGAAATACGCAGGAGAAAACCATGATAGTGACCTACGGCGAAGCGCTGGTGGACATGATAGAAATGCCGGACGGCCGCTTTGCCGCCGCGCTCGGCGGCGCCGTATGCAACTTCACGCTGGCCACGGCGCGCCAGGGGCTGGCGGTGACGTATCTGAATCCGCTGTCGATCGACAGCTTCGGCCACGGCTTCGCGCGCATGCTGGGGCAAGCCGACGTGCGCCTGGGCAGCCCGCAGCGCAGCGCCCGCCCCACCTCGCTGGCCATCGTCACGCTGGACGAGAACAAGTCGCCCAGCTACGCCTTTCACCGCCAGGGCGTGGCCGACCGCGACATCACGCCCGCGCAAGCGCGCGCCGCGCTGCCGGCCGGCGCGCGGCTGTTCCACACAGGCGGGTTGGCGCTGGTGCCGGAAGACCTGGATGCCACGCTGGCCATCGTGGCCGCCGCCGCCGAAGCCGGCGCGCTGATTTCGATCGACGCCAACCTGCGGCCGCTGGCCTGCGACGACCTGCCCGCCTACGCGGCCGGCGTGCGGCGCGCGCTGCGCCACGCGCACCTGATCAAGGTCAGCGAGGAAGACCTGGCCCACCTGGGCCTGACGGCGCAGTCACCGCTGGAAGCGGCCCGCACGCTGCTGGACTTGCCCCAGGTGGAGCTGATCGCGCTGACACTGGGCGCCGACGGCGCCATCCTGCTGTCGCGCGACGCGACGATCACCCTGCCCGCGCCGTCCGGCATCGAAGTCCGCGACACGGTCGGCTGCGGCGACTGCTTCCTGGCCGGCCTGGTGGCCGCGCTGGCGGCGCACGAAAGCCTGTCGGCGGCCGCGTTAGCCGACGCCGGAGAGGAAACGCTGCGGCCCGCCCTGCAACGCGCCATCGCCAGCGCCAGCCTGAACGCCATGCGCGAAGGCTGCAATCCCCCGACGGCGGCGGAGGTGACGGCTTACATGGATAATTCAGGAAGTTGAGATCGTTCAGGGAGTTTGGCGGGGCAGGGCCGCGACATCACGGCCCGGACTCCTTCTGATGACGCAACGACAGCAAAGTGACGGCCGTTGCGTCCACCTTGTACATGATGACATAGCCTTCGCTGCCGAACTGAACTACCCAGCGCCGAACGCCGGGACCGAGCTTACTGGCAGGCCTCCCCATATCGGGAAAGTCGGCCAGAGGCGACACGCCGCGTCGGATCGCCGCAATTGCCCGCATGGCTACCAGAGGATCTTTGCGTGCCAAGAAGCGGTAGATGCGTTGCACATCCCGCAAGGCGACACGCGACCAGATCAGGTGTGGCATTCCGGCGGCTCAACATCGTGACCGTTTTCCAGCTCCGCCAGCCAAGCATCGGCTTCGGCCGCGGTGACATGCATGCCCGTCGTGGCATACTCATGCAGCGCCTCAATCGCACTGCGTTCGACGGCATCAAGCCCGTCGAACTGTTCCAGATAATATTGGATCGCGCCTATCGCCGCATGCTCCAGTGACAAGCCCCGTTGTTCCGCCAAATGCGACAGGCGGGCAGCGAGCTCGCCGGAAATAACCACCGTCAATGCCGCCCCATCAAGCTCAGTCTTAATTGAATCTTCCGAAAGTGTGTCCATCATTTAACTCCACGGCAAAGCACCGCTGAACACACACGTTAGCACATTCGCGCCCCATGTTCTTGCGCTGACGCCCAAGCAGGGGAAGTCAGGCAGTTTCTGCAAACACGCTCGCATTCCTGATACGGGCCGCCAGATCGTCGACCAGACGCTTGCGGCTGCTGACTGCATATTCGACGGGCGAAAACGACATGGCGCTGTCGGCGAAGTCGTCGATCAGGTCCAGCATGGCCAGCGCCTCGTCGGCCGTGTAGGCGAACCGGGTGCCGTTCACGCTCAGCACCGTGAGCTTTTCCTGCAAAACTTCCTTGCGCGCGATCGCCATTTCCGACACGGGATTGGCCACGCACAAGCCAAACGTCCCGTGCATGAAGTGCGCCCAGATGCTTTGCATGCGCCGGGCGATGCCATCCGAGATCGCCGTGCCATCCTCGGCGAAGCAATCGGGCAGGCGCCAGGTCGAGCCGTTCAATTCGGCCAGCGCGGCCTGCATCCGCTCCGCGAACCTGGCCCGCAGCACCGCGCCGGCGTGCTCCCGCCCGACCTCGGCGATGACGTGGATGGCCCGGTCGACCCACACGGCCGTCGCCGGATGGAAGTAACTGCCCTCCTTCGCCGCGCCGGCGCCCATCTCGCCGAACACATACGATTTGAGCGTGGTGCCGTTGGCCACCACGTAAGACGGGCCCGGCACGAGCCGCTCCCGCACCAGCGTCAGCAACGACGCCACAGGCAGCCCGGACGCAGCCGCCATCTGCTCCGTATCGAGGAAATACTGCGATAAATAGACGTCCAGCTCCGACATGCGATGGCTCCTTGGCTAAGTACTGGATGCCATTTTATACTGTTTTTATGTACAGTAGTTATTTTCTCAACGCGTCGCGACGCGATACTCTGCGCGTTCGTTGCCATGGCGGTTCCCACCGATCCGTGGGGAACAAAGCGCGCTGCAACTCAGCGCGATCCGGTGGCAAGTCGCGTGCCTTGGCGGGGCCGGCCATCGATGAAGGTGAGAGTTTGAACCTTATCGCTACCATTGCGATCGAAATGCAAGGTGACGTCCTTTTCACGAATAAAGTAATCGTAGTCTCCTGCCGCGATCAACTCCACAGGCAGGGGACCGATGGGTGGCCCGGCGACATACAGATGCCCCTTATCGTGGCTGATACGCAGCGTCGTATTGGACACAGCGTAATCGCCGGAAAAACGGCTGAATAACGCTGGGTTAGCCTTGACGCCGACGCGTTCAATCGGGCGAAAATCACCCCATGCGTATTCCGCAGCGATGCTGCGCGCAATTTCGTCAATTAAAGTTCCCCCGTAATCCGAATTTGTGAGGATGACGGCGCCCTTTCCGGTACGCTCATATGCGAAGAACAGTGACTTGTAACCGGCATTCGAGCCACTGTGATGGAATACCGGTTCTGCCCCAGTGTGATCGAGTCCAAAACCGAGACCATAACTGTCCCCCACTGGCGTCAGCATCATCTTTGCCTGTTGCTGGGTGATAAGCCGCGTATCCTGTCCGGATACAGCATACTGAACGGCCACGACAAAGCGTGCTAGGTCATGCGCCGTGCTCCATAGGCCAGCCGCCGCTAATTCAGGGTATTCGCGCCAGTTTCCAGCAATGACAGTGCCATCCAGATCGTGACCGAATGCAGCGCGTGCGGCCAGGGCGGGAGGAAGCGACTGCGCAAATAACGAGTCGCGCATGCCGAGCGGTTCAAATACCTTTTCACTGGCCAAAACGCTGAACGGGCGACCTGTGGCGTCACTTATGTACTGTTGGAGCACAGCATAACCCAAGCTGGAATAGGCGTAGCTGCCGCCCACAGGATTTGCCACGGTCACTGACGGATTGGTCGCCGGGCTGGCGCCTTCCAATACTTGCAAGAGTGTGGGTTTCGGCTCATCTCTGCCATAACCCAACAACCCAAATTCTGGCATGCCCGCTGTATGGCTGAGCAATGCCCGGACAGTAACCGCCGGCTGCGCCCCCGGCAAATGCCAGTGACGCAGCCTTCGGTTCACGTCATCGTCAAGATCGAGCTTTCCATCTGCCGCCAGCCGCACGGCCATCAGGGCGGCCACCGGTTTGCTGATTGATGCAACTTGAAAGATCGTGGCGGGTGTGACAGGACGACCCGTTCTTACATCCGCAACCCCGTAAGAGCGGGTCCACTCCACCTTTCCTGCGTTGATGACGGCGATGCTGACACCTGGTACATGCAGGGCACGCATTCGATCACGCAGCCGCATGGTGCGGATGGGTGCACCATGGACCGCAACCGGCTCCAGCAGTCCGTTTTCAATGCGCTCAATACGGGCCTTTAATTCGATGCTTTCGCTTTGCGCACAGGCGTTAACAGCCCAACCAATGACGAGAAGCGCAACGGCATATCGAAACATCTGGCCCCCAATTCCGCCCGGGAAGGTCTTCAATGTCCAGGGGGTGTCTGCATCAGCGCATGCGTCTGCGTGGTGTAGTCCACCCAATTGCCCTTGCCCATCTCTATGCAGAGCGCATTGTCCCGATTGGCTTTGGTGGAGACCTTGAACATGAAGCCCCAGACATTGTCCCGACAAGCGTATTTTTTTGTCTTGAGAGAACTGGCGACCTTGGAGCCGAGCGAAGCTGGCCCGCCTTTTCCCGATTCGCAGGCGTACATCACAATCTTGCAGTTCACGTTGTGCGGCAAGCCGCAGGCGATCATGCGGTCGACCACCTCGGTCTGATCGATCATGTTCTTTTGGGCATCGGCCAGCACCTTCATCCCTTCGGCCGCGTGGCCGACAACGAATATCGCATCATTGACCGTCACCGACCACAAACCGGCGGGATAGCTACCATCGCTGCGATAAATGCCGCCAATCTTGGGGGACGCCACAACACCAGGTATCCCTCCGACTCCCGGTTGCAAAGCATCCAGCGTATCCAAGGCAGTGCCATCGTCGAACGGATAGAAAAGGTAAATCATCGTCCCCCCGCGAAAATGTTGATGGAATACTACATGTTATCTATTTCAATAACCGGGACGCTCACCAATTGTCACGCCGTATCGGCTTTGATGCGTCCGGGCGGTCCCATGCCCCCTCGCCCACCAAGGCATCAGATGACGAACCACAGAGCCCTCAGCGTCAGTGCCGACACTCAGACATGAGTTTGTGAATAAATGTCGGTACTGCCCCTGTCGCCCGTGGCAAGCAAGGAATACTATGGGATAGGCACCCGCATCAACGACACCAGCTCACATTTCAGCACTGACGACCGCCAACGCCCCAAGGACCATCGATACCGCCATCACGACGCCGGACTGAAACCCGGTGCCGGCGATGCCAAATTCACCGCCGCCCAGGCGCTCAACAATGCCGACAGCTGGGCAATGTTTTGCATGGATTGCGCCGGACGCATGAGCAGCGGCGACTACGCCAAAGTACAAGTCGCTTGAAACCGTGCATCCTCATCATGCTGTTGATGACGGCCGGCTTGCTGTCCGGCTGTGGCAGAGCGCCGGCGCAAGCATCCGCTACCACCGCCGCCCCGGCAATGGCCAATGACGCACCCGCTAAAAAGGATACTGTCATGCTGATCGAAACTTCCGAAGACCGCCTGCCGCCGCCCAAGGTACCGCCGGTCGAGCACGAAGGCGTGCGCTACGCCCAAGCCAAAGACGGGCGCGACGTCGGCGCCGACCAGGTCGGCGGCGTGCTGGTCGCCACCGACATCGCCAGCGGCAAGCGGCTGTGGACCTTGCCCGTCTATGGCAACCCGATCGACGCCAAGCTGGAAGCGGACGTGCAATGGGTGTTTTTCACGTCCATGACCTTCGACCCGGATGGCCGTCTGCGCATCACCAACGAAGGCGGCAAAACGTTCCTGGTGGACGTCAAGACGCGCACGGTCACGCCCGCACAATAGTTCGGCCACACTCTGCCCCCCCAATGCAAAACGCCGCACCATCAAGGGTGCTCAATTTGGTAGAGGTCATCGTTCATCGAAAACCTATCCAACAAACAATTTATCCGCCCAGTGTTCGTTTGCGCGCTGAATTGACCCACTCCGTTTGACCCTCCCTCCACTGTCTGGCGAACGCCGCGACTCTGTCGTAAGACCCCTTAAAACCCAAATTGATAAGATCCTTGTGGAGCTGCTTGAGGCTGCGTCTCTGCTTCCGGGATTTGGCCGCCTCGGTCTTCAGCCAGCCGGAAAGCTGGAAGGCGTATGGATCAATGGCGCTGGCGGATTGGCGCTCCGCATAGGCCGTGTCCGGTGATTCAGGGGGCTATCTCACGGCAACGTGGGTCAGTTTTCGGTGCAAATCAACAGTCACATCGCCAAATAAAAAAAGCGGGCCGCAGCCCGCTTTTTGGTCCAACCTGACAGCCTCGCTTACGCGCGCTTGTCGATAGGCAGCACTTCGCGCGTGGTCGAGCCGACGAACAGCTGACGTGGGCGGCCGATCTTCTGCTCTGGATCGGAGATCATTTCGTTCCACTGGGCGATCCAGCCGATGGTGCGGGCCATGGCGAAGATACCGGTGAACAGCGACACAGGGATGCCCAGCGCCGACTGCACGATGCCCGAGTAGAAGTCGACGTTCGGGTACAGCTTGCGCGACACGAAGTATTCGTCGTTCAGGGCGATCTTTTCCAGTTCCATGGCCAGCTTGAACAGCGGGTCGTCGTGCAGGCCCAGCTCGTTCAGCACTTCGTGGCAGGTTTCGCGCATCAGCTTGGCGCGCGGGTCGAAGTTCTTGTACACGCGGTGACCGAAGCCCATCAGCTTCACGCCCGAGTTCTTGTCCTTGACCTTGGCAATGAACTCAGGGATCTTGTCGACCGTGCCGATTTCCTTCAGCATGTTCAGTGCCGCTTCGTTGGCGCCGCCGTGGGCAGGGCCCCACAGGCAGGCGATACCGGCAGCGATACAGGCGAACGGGTTGGCGCCCGACGAACCGGACAGACGAACCGTCGAGGTCGAAGCATTCTGCTCGTGGTCCGCGTGCAGGATCAGGATGCGGTCCAGCGCGCGCACCAGCACGTCGTTGACCTTGTATTCTTCGCATGGGTTGCCGAACATCATGCGCATGAAGTTGGCGCTGTACGACAGGTCGTTGCGTGGGTACACGAACGGCTGGCCGATCGAGTACTTGTACGACATGGCGACCAGGGTTGGCATCTTGGCGATCAGGCGGATGGCCGACACTTCGCGGTGATGCGGGTCGTTGATGTCGAGCGAGTCGTGGTAGAACGAGGCCAGCGCGCCGACCGTGCCCACCAGCACCGACATCGGGTGCGCGTCACGACGGAAGCCGCGGAAGAAGAACTGCATCTGCTCGTGCACCATGGTGTGCTTGGAGACGGTGTCGACGAACTTCTTCTTCTGGGCCGCGTTCGGCAGTTCGCCGTTCAGCAGCAGGTAGCACGATTCCATGAAGTCGGCGTTCACGGCCAGCTGTTCGATCGGGTAGCCACGGTACAGCAGCTCGCCCTTGTCGCCGTCAATGTAGGTGATCGACGAGTTGCAGGCGGCGGTCGACATGAAGCCTGGGTCGTAGGTGAACTTGCCGGTGCCGGCGTACAGTTTGCGGATGTCGATCACGTCCGGGCCAACGGTGCCCTTGTAGATGGGGAAGTCGATCGACGGGCTGCCGTCGGAGAACGATAGGGTGGCTTTGTTTTCAGAGGTGTTCATGGACTCTTCCTTCTTGGAGAGATGAGGCAAATAAAAAAAGGCGAAATTCTGGACATGCCGGCCGGCGGGCGCCGCGTCGTGCGCGGCGGGTCCGCTCAACCGTCAAGCTTGGCGCAGCCGCTGCAGCAGTGCGTGCACATGCGGCAGATCGACATCGCCATCCGGCTCTTTTCGAGCCAGCACCAGATCCATCAGGGCATTGTCCGACAAATCGAGGAGCCGCGTGAATGCGTCCACTTCCTCGTCGGTCAATTCGGTTTCATGCGCATCGAGAAAACGGGTCAGGATAATGTCGTTCTCCAGCAGGCCGCGGCGGGCGCGCCAGCGCAAGCGCGCGCGGTTGGCCGGGTCGGACTGATGCGCAGCGGGTTTCGATACTGTCATGTTGATTTCGCACCTTGCAGCGAGGTCTACAGCGGGCGGCGTCCGGCGCCGCCCGCACGGGGTCCAGCTTTGCCTCGCTTAGATCGCGCGGCGTACCATCAATTCCTTGATCTTGCCGATCGCCTTGTTCGGGTTCAGACCCTTGGGGCAAACGTCGACGCAGTTCATGATCGAGTGGCAGCGGAACAGGCGGTATGGATCTTCCAGGTTGTCCAGACGGGCGCCGGTGGCTTCGTCGCGCGAGTCGGCGATGAAGCGGTAGGCTTGCAGCAGGCCGGCCGGGCCGACGAACTTGTCCGGATTCCACCAGAACGACGGGCACGAGGTCGAGCAGCACGCGCACAGGATGCACTCGTACAGGCCGTCGAGCTCTTCGCGCTCGGTCGGCGACTGCAGGCGCTCCTTCTCGGGCGGGATCGAGTCGTTGATCAGGAACGGCTTGATCGAGTCGTACTGCTTGAAGAACTGGGTCATGTCCACGATCAGGTCGCGGATCACGGGCAGGCCCGGCAGCGGACGCAGCACGATGGGCTCGGTCAGCTCGTTCAGGTTGGTGGTGCAGGCCAGACCGTTCTTGCCGTTGATGTTCATCGCGTCCGAACCGCACACGCCTTCACGGCAGGAGCGGCGCAGGGCCAGCGAGTCGTCCACGTCCGACTTGATGCGCTGCAGCGCGTCGAGCAGCATCTTGTCGGTGTCCTTCAGCTCGACCGTCAGGTCTTGCATGTAGGGCTTGCTATCCTTGTCCGGATCGTAGCGGTAAATCTTGAATTTGAGAGTGCGTGCCATGTTCTGACCCTTAGAATGTGCGTGGTTTCGGTTTGAAGGTGTCGACCGTCAGCGGCTTGGTGACCACCGGCTTGTAATCCAGACGGTTGCCTTCGGAGAACCACAGGGTGTGTTTCATCCAGTTGTCGTCGTCGCGGTTAGGGAAATCGCTGTGCGCGTGGGCGCCGCGCGATTCCTTGCGGGCCACGGCCGAGGTGATGGTGGCCTTGGCCGTCTCGATCAGGTTGTCCAGCTCCAGCGCTTCCACGCGGGCCGTGTTGAACACCTTGGATTTGTCCTTGAACGACACGTGCTTGCGGCGCTCGTCGAGCTTCATGATCTCGGCGTAGCCCTGTTTCAGCAGGTCGTCGGTGCGGAACACGCCGCAGTATTTCTGCATCGTGGCGCGGATGTCGTTGGCGACGCCCTGCACCTTTTCCGAACCGGTCGAGGTTTCCAGCTTGTTCAGACGGTTCATCGCGTAGTCGGCGGCGTCCTTCGGCAGCGGTTTGTTTTCCTTCTGCTTCAGGTTCGAGGCGACCACGTGGTTGCCGGCCGCGCGGCCGAACACCACCAGGTCCAGCAGCGAGTTGGTGCCCAGGCGGTTGGCGCCGTGCACCGACACGCAGGCGCATTCGCCGATCGCGTACAGGCCGTTGACCACTTTCTGGGTCCCGTCGCCGGCCGGGGTGACCACCTGGCCGTGGATGTTGGTCGGAATACCGCCCATCTGGTAGTGGATGGTCGGCACGACGGGGATCGGTTCCTTGGTCGCGTCCACGTTGGCGAACTTGTGGCCGATTTCCAGAATCGACGGCAGACGCTTCTGGATGGTGTCGGCGCCGATGTGGCGCAGGTCCAGCATCACGTGATCCTTGTTCGGACCGCAGCCGCGGCCTTCCTTGATCTCCTGGTCCATCGAACGGGACACGAAGTCGCGTGGCGCCAGATCCTTCAGGGTCGGTGCGTAGCGTTCCATGAAGCGCTCGCCTTCCGAGTTGATCAGGATGCCGCCTTCGCCGCGCACGCCTTCGGTGATCAGCACGCCCGCGCCGGCCACGCCGGTCGGGTGGAACTGCCAGAATTCCATGTCCTGCAGCGGCAGGCCGGCGCGTGCCGCCATGCCCATGCCGTCGCCGGTGTTGATGAAGGCGTTGGTGGAGGCGGCGAAGATACGGCCGGCGCCGCCGGTGGCGAAGATGGTGGTCTTCGCTTCCAGGATCATGCATTCGCCGGTTTCCATCTCCAGGGCCACCACACCGACCACGTCGCCGTCGGCGTCGCGGATCAGGTCCAGCGCCATCCATTCGACGAAGAAGTGGGTGCGGGCGCGCACGTTGCGCTGGTACAGCGTGTGCAGCAGGGCGTGGCCGGTACGGTCGGCCGCGGCGCAGGCGCGCTGCACGGCTTTCTCACCGAAGTTGGCGGTGTGGCCGCCGAACGGACGCTGGTAGATGGTGCCGTCCGGGTTGCGGTCGAACGGCATGCCGAAGTGTTCGAGCTCGTAGACGACCTTCGGTGCTTCGCGGCACATGAATTCGATGGCGTCCTGGTCGCCCAGGTAGTCGCCGCCCTTGACGGTGTCGAACATGTGCCAGAACCAGTTGTCCTCGGCCATGTTGCCCAGCGAGGCGCCGATGCCGCCCTGCGCCGCCACGGTGTGCGAGCGGGTCGGGAACACTTTCGACAGCACGGCCACGTTCAGGCCGGCCTCGGCCAGTTGCAGCGATGCGCGCATGCCGGAGCCGCCGGCGCCGACGATTACCGCGTCAAAGCGGCGGGTTGGGATTGCAGATTTGAATGCTGCCACGATTAAACACTCCAAAGAATTTGCACAGCGTAGAATGCGCAAGCGAGCAGCCACACGATGGTGGCGATTTGCAGGGTCAGGCGCAGGCCGACGGGCTTGACGTAGTCCATCCAGATGTCACGCACGCCAACCCAGGCGTGGTAGAACAGGCCGAACAGGGTCACGGCGCTGAACAGCTTGAACCATTGCTGGGCGAACAGGCCGGCCCAGCCTTCATAGCTGAAGTTGCTGCCGGTCAGGAACGACACCAGCAGGGTGACGGTGTAGATCACCATCAGGATGCCGGTCATGCGTTGCGCCAGCCAGTCCTTCAGGCCGTAGTGGGCGCCCACGACGAGGCGCTTAGGTCCGACGTTATTTTGTGCCATCAGAAGACTCCAAACAATTTGAGGGCGACCAGGGCGGTCAGGGACAGGCTGATTGCCAGCACGACAGCGGCCGACTGGCGGGCCGACAGTTTGTCCAGGCCGAAGTGCAGGTCCATGAACAGGTGGCGCACGCCGGCGCAGAAGTGGTGCATATAGCCCCAGACCAGGGCCAGGATGATCAGCTTGACGATCGGTTGCGAGGCGATGCCCTGCAGATAAGCGAACGTCATTTCCGACAGCAGGCTTTGCTGCAGCAGGTAGAGCACGAATGGCAGCAGGGCGAACATCATGAAGCCGCTGATGCGGTGCAGGATGGAGACGATGCTGGCCAAAGGCATACGGTAGTTGGACAATTCCGTAACGTGGATATTGCGGAATTCGGGCCGTTCCTTTTTAGGCGCTTCCCTGACGGCTTCTGACATAACAAACCTCCCTTTGATCTTAGACAAAATGTTGCGAGACTGCGATTTTCGCTTATTTCGCAGCTACCACCAATATCTATTCCTACATATAACAAAAATAGTGTTTTACAACACTGTCAGGCGGCTACATTTTGTAGCTCATCGTATTATCAGTCCATCAACACCAAGGTTGCCGGTGCGGCGGGCTGGTCAGGCGCCGCGAACGGCGCCCCTGTCTCCAAACTCTCTGCGCTCAGTTCAATCCACTCAGTTCAGCTCATTCTGGTAGTGGTGGTGCGCCGTCAGGTACAGGCCGCGCCGCAGCTCCACCGGTTTGTCGCCGTAGGTGAACGACACGCGCTCGGCGCACAGCAGCGGCGTGCCCTCGGCGATGCCGAGCAGCTCGGCGGCGGCGCCGTCGGCGCACACGGCGCGGATCTTCTCGGCCGCGCGGATCATGCGCGTGCCGAACTCCGATTCGAACAGGCCGTACATCGGCCCCTTGTATTCCATCAAGCGCTCGGCCGTCAGTCCCTTGAAGGTCTGCCCCGGCAGCCACAATTCCTCGACGATGGTGGGCACGCCGTCGAAAGCTTGCACGCGCTTGATGAAGATCAAGGCGTCGCCCGTCTTCATGTCCAGCAGCCGGGCCACGTCGGCCGGGGCGCGGATGCGCTTGACTTCGATGATCTTGCTTTCGGGATAGTGCGGCACGCCCTCGTCGGGCATCAGGCGCAGGAAGCGGAAATGGGCGCGCGCCTCGTGGTGGGTGGACACGAACGTGCCCTTGCCCTGGCGCCGCATGACGAGGTTCTCGGCGGCCAGCTCGTCGATGGCCTTGCGCACCGTGCCCTGGCTGACCTTGAAGCGGTTGGCCAGCTCGACCTCGCTGGGGATCAGTTCGCCCGGCTTCCACTCGCCCGACTGCAGGCTTTGCGTGATCAGGGCCTTGATTTGCTGGTACAGTGGCGAAAAAGTGGGCGAGCTGCCCGCTGCCGGCGCCGGGCTCGCGGCCGGACCGGCCGTCCCGCTGACGGCTGTGTTGTTCTGGTTTTGGTTGGGCGGGGCGGGATTCATAGACCACGATTTCACCACAAAAGCCCCTTCCCGTCCAGCAAAAACCTGTCTAGTTATGTGTCTTATATAAGACATAAGATAGGATTGACAGATGCCAAGCACGCGCCTACACTCGCCAGGCTAGCGTTTTCAGGACCTGTGGCGACGCCCCCATCGACCCGCCCCAGGCATCCCGAAAGGCAACGCCCGAACGCCGCCGGGGACAGCAGCACGTCGCCGGCCACCGCCGAAACATGGGCCAGGCGGCCCGTGCAGGGCGCTGGTTTTGGTATCATTACTGTTTTCCCCGCCGGCGCGAGCTGGTCGTCAGCTTAGACAGAACGTTTTCATTCCCAACTTGGAGATTCATCATGGCTAAAACCCCAATGCGTGTTGCAGTGACCGGCGCCGCCGGCCAGATCGGCTACGCCCTGCTGTTCCGCATCGCCAACGGCGACATGCTCGGCAAGGATCAACCAGTGATCCTGCAACTGCTGGAAATCAATGACGAGAAAGCCCAGAAAGCGCTGAAAGGCGTCATGATGGAAATCGACGACTGCGCGTTCCCGCTGCTGACCGAGATGACCGCCCACTCCGATCCGATGACCGCCTTCAAGGATGTCGACGTGGCCGTGCTGGTTGGCGCCCGTCCGCGCGGCCCAGGCATGGAACGCAAGGACCTGCTGGAAGCGAACGCCCAGATCTTCACGGTGCAGGGCAAGGCGCTGGACGCCGTCGCCTCGCGCAACGTGAAAGTGCTGGTGGTGGGCAACCCTGCCAACACCAACGCCTTCATCGCCATGAAATCGGCCCCTTCGCTGCCAGCGAAGAACTTCACCGCCATGCTGCGCCTGGACCACAACCGCGCCCTGTCGCAAGTGGCCGCCAAGACCGGCACCGCCGTCAAGGACATCGAGAAGCTGTGCGTGTGGGGCAACCACTCGCCGACCATGTACGCCGACTACCGTTTCGCCACCGTGAACGGCAAATCGGTCAAGGAACTGATCAACGACCAGGAATGGAACGCCAACACCTTCCTGCCGACCGTCGGCAAGCGCGGCGCCGCCATCATCGAAGCGCGCGGCCTGTCGTCGGCCGCCTCGGCCGCCAACGCCGCCATCGACCACATCCACGACTGGGTGCTGGGCACGGCCGGCAAGTGGACCACCATGGGCGTTCCTTCGGATGGCTCGTACGGCATCCCTGAAGGCACCGTGTTCGGCTTCCCTGTCACCACCGAAAACGGCGAATACAAGATCGTTCAAGGCCTGGAAATCGATGCCTTCTCGCAAGAGCGCATCAACCTGACCCTGAAGGAACTGACCGAAGAGCGCGAAGGCGTCAAGCACCTGCTGCCGTAATGCCCTCCCGTGGACCCGGTTGAACAACCGATCCGCCGCACCCGCCGCGCCGCCCCGAGCGACGCGGCGGGTTTGCATTTAGACTCCCCTGTTTCCACTTCCTCCACTCCCCCTACCCGCATGCATCCATCCGAGGTTTTATTCCAGGGCAATCGCCAGCCGCTGTTGCTGCCCGTGTGCGACCACTACGCCGGCTCCGAGAAGCTGATGCGCAAGTCGATTGCTTTGCAACAAGAACTTGGCCCCGTGTTCGACATCACCCTCGATTGCGAGGACGGCGCCAGCGCCGGCAACGAGGAGGCGCACGCGCGCCTGGTGGCCGAGCTGCTGGCCTCCGACGACAACAAATTCAACCGCATCGGCGCCCGCGTGCACGACGTGGCCAGCCCGCACTTCGCGCAGGACGTGGCCATCATCTGCGCCGCCGCGCCCAAGCTGGCCTATCTGGTCTTGCCCAAAGTCAACAGCGCACGCGAGACCAAGGACGCCATCGCCCTCGTCAACCGCCACGCCAAAGCGGCCGGCCGCAGCGGCCTGCCGATCCACGTGCTGATCGAGACCCACGGCGCGCTGCACGAGGTGCACGCGATCGCCGCCCTGCCCCAGGTCGAATGCCTGTCGTTCGGCATCATGGACTTCGTCTCGGCCCACTACGGCGCCGTGCCCGGCAACGCCATGCGCACGCCGGGCCAGTTCGTCCACCCGCTGGTGGTGCGCGCCAAGCTGGAGATCGCGGCCGCCTGCCACGCGCACGGCAAGGTGCCGTCGCACAACGTGACGACGGAAATCAAGGACACGGCCGTGGTGGCCAACGACGCCCAGCGCGCGGCGGCCGAATTCGGCTACACACGCATGTGGAGCATCCATCCGACCCAGATCAAGCCCGTGATCAAGGCCTTCACGCCGCGCGTGTCGGAGGTGCACGAGGCCGCAGCCATCCTGCACGAGGCGGCCCAGGTGCAGTGGGGCCCGATCTCGTTGAATGGACGCTTGCATGACCGCGCCAGCTACCGATATTATTGGACCGTTTTACAACGGGCCAGACTGGCCGGGCTCACGCTGCCCGAGTCGGTGGCCGCCATGATCAACAACGGTCCCAGCGACCCCACCAAGGAGGCATAACCATGTCCATCTCTAAACTTTTCCTGGCATGCAGCCTCGCGCTCGCTTCCCTGACCCTGGCCACCAGCGCCCAGGCGGAAGTGAAAAAGCCGGCCAAACACAAGGTCCACAAGGCCGACGCCACCGCCGCCGCGGCCAAGACCGGCGACGAGGACGCCGACGAGCCGACCGTGACCGGCGCCACGGTGGTCGATTTCGACTGCGAACTGGGCAACAAGATCACGCTGTACAAGAACGACGCCGACGACAGCCACATCGCGCTGCGCTGGAAAAAGCGCCTGATGCGCCTGACCCGCGTGGGCACCACCACGGGCGCGCAGCGCTTCGAGAACAAGCTGCTGGGCCTGGTGTGGATCGGCATCCCCGCCAAGAGCATGCTGCTGGACTCCAAGGGCGGCCACCAGCTGGCCAACGAATGCCGCAACGCTGAACAGAGCAAGACCGTCGGCCTGGCCGCACCCACCGCCGACGGCAAGCTGTAATTGAAGCTGTGCTAGCACTGGCGGCGCCACTTCCGGCGCCGCGTCGTACCGTATTTCCTGCGATCAATAATAGACGAACCCCCGAAGGAGAAGTCATGTCCCGCAACACTCTGAACACGCTGAAGGATTTCACCATCTCGGCCGGCAAGAAAGGCAAGTTCCATTCGCTGCCGGCCCTGGAAAAGAGCCTGGGCACCAATATTTCCCGCCTGCCGGTATCGATCCGCGTGGTGCTGGAATCGGTGCTGCGCAACTGCGACGGCAAGAAGGTGACGGAAGAGCACGTCAAGCAGCTGGCCAACTGGGGCGCCACCGCCGAGCGCACCGATGAGATCCCGTTCGTCGTGGCCCGCGTGGTGCTGCAGGACTTCACTGGCGTGCCGCTGCTGGCCGACCTGGCCGCCATGCGCAACGTGGCCAGCAAGATGGGCATCAACGCCAAGAAGATCGAACCGCTGGTGCCGGTCGACCTGGTGGTCGACCACTCGGTCACCATCGACCACTTCCGCGAAAAAGGCGCGCTGGACCTGAACATGAAGCTGGAGTTCTCGCGCAACAACGAGCGCTACCAGTTCATGAAATGGGGCATGCAGGCGTTCGACACCTTCGGCGTGGTGCCGCCCGGCTTCGGCATCGTGCACCAGGTCAACCTCGAATACCTGGCGCGCGGCGTGCACAAGACCGACGACGGCGTGTACTACCCGGACACCCTGGTGGGCACCGACTCGCACACCACCATGATCAACGGCATCGGCGTGGTCGGCTGGGGCGTGGGCGGCATCGAGGCCGAGGCCGGCATGCTGGGCCAGCCCGTCTACTTCCTGACCCCGGACGTGATCGGCGTCAACCTGACCGGCGCGCTGCGCGAGGGCTGCACCGCCACCGACCTGGTGCTGACCATCACCGAACTGCTGCGCAAGGAAAAAGTGGTCGGCAAGTTCGTCGAATTCTTCGGCGAAGGCACCGAGACGCTGTCGCTGACCGACCGCGCCACCATCGCCAACATGGCGCCCGAATACGGCGCCACCATGGGCTTCTTCCCGGTGGACGACGCCACCATCGCCTACTTCGAGGGCACCGGCCGCACCAAGGCCGAGATCGACGCGTTCGCCAACTACTTCAAGGCCCAGGGCCTGTACGGCGTGCCCAAAGCCGGCGAGATCGACTACACGCGCGTGGTGGAACTGAACCTGGGCAGCGTGACGCCCTCGCTGGCCGGCCCCAAGCGTCCGCAGGACCGCATCGAGATCGGCAACGTCAAGAACAACTTCACCGAGCTGTTCTCCAAGCCCACCACCGAGAACGGCTTCAACAAGAAGGCCGCCGACCTGGGCCAGACCTACACCACCAGCAACGGCGTGAACGTGAAGAACGGCGACGTGCTGATCGCCGCCATCACCTCGTGCACCAACACCTCGAACCCGAGCGTGCTACTGGGCGCCGGCCTGCTGGCCAAGAAGGCCGTCGAAGCGGGCCTGACGGTGGCGCCGCACATCAAGACCTCGCTGGCCCCCGGCTCGCGCGTGGTGACCGAATACCTGACGGCCGCCGGCCTGCTGCCCTACCTGGAGCAACTGGGCTTCGGCGTGACGGCCTACGGCTGCACCACCTGCATCGGCAACGCCGGCGACCTGACGCCGGAACTGAACGCCACCATCACCGCCAACGACATCGTGGCCTCGGCCGTGCTGTCGGGCAACCGCAACTTCGAGGCGCGCATCCACCCGAACATCCGCTCCAACTTCCTGGCCTCGCCGCCGCTGGTGGTGGCCTACGCCATCGCCGGCAACATGACGGTGGACCTGATGACCGAACCCGTGGGCAAGGGCAAGGACGGCAAGGACGTCTACCTGGGCGACATCTGGCCGACCTCGGCCGAGATCGGCAAACTGATGAAGTTCGCCATGAACTCGAAAGTGTTCAAGGCCAACTACGCCGACGTCAAGGGCAATCCGGGCAAGCTGTGGGAGAACGTGTCCTCCACCGAGGGCCAGGTCTACAACTGGCCGGCCTCGACCTACATCGCCGAGCCGCCGTTCTTCGAAGGCTTCGAGATGACGCCGAAGGCGGCCGCCACCGGCATCACCGGCGCGCGCGCGCTGGGCGTGTTCGGCGACTCGATCACCACCGACCACATCTCGCCGGCCGGCTCGATCAAGGAAGACGGCCCGGCCGGTAAATGGCTGCTGGCCAACGGCGTGATGAAGGCCGACTTCAACTCCTACGGCTCGCGCCGCGGCAACCACGAGATCATGATGCGCGGCACCTTCGCCAACGTGCGCATCAAGAACAAGATGATCCCGCCGAAGGCCGACGGTTCGGCCGTGGAAGGCGGCATCACGATCCACCAGCCGTCGGGCGAACAGATGTCGATCTACGACGCGGCCATGCAGTACGTGGCCGAGGGCACCCCGACCATGGTGTTCGGCGGCGAGGAGTACGGCACCGGCTCGTCGCGCGACTGGGCCGCCAAGGGCACCCAGCTGCTGGGCGTGAAGGCCGTGATCGCCCGCTCGTTCGAGCGCATCCACCGCTCCAACCTGGTCGGCATGGGCGTGCTGCCGCTGCAGTTCCTCGGCAACGACAGCGTGGAATCGCTGGGCATCACCGGCAAGGAAACGTTCGACCTGAAGGGTCTGGAAGGCGAGATCAAGCCGCAACAGCAGGCCACGCTGGTGATCCACCGCGCCGACGGCTCGACCCGGGACGTGCAGCTGCTGCTGCGCATCGACACGCCGATCGAAGTCGACTACTACAAGCACGGCGGCATCCTGCCATTCGTGCTGCGCCAGCTGCTGGTCGCCTAAACAGCGCCAACGCAGACCACAAACCGGGGTCAGGTCATCCCATCAGGCAACATGCGCGTTGGCATGTTGCCTGATGGGATGACCTGACCCCGGTTTTTTATTTAGCCCATGAAGGCGGCCGGCACCGGCTCCTCGCCCAGCGCGTTGCGCAGCACGGCCCAGTGCATGGCCTCGTCGCCGAGGATGCTGGCGGCGGCCTTGGCCAGCTCGCGGTCGCGGAACAGCGGCACCGCGCCCAGGTAGGCGCTCACGGCGCCCTTCTCCAGCCCGGCCGCGAAGCGCAGTACGTCGGTCTGGGTCTTCAGCGTGTCGACCGGGAAGTCGTACTTCGCCTTGGCCTCGACCGGCTTGCCGCCCAGCTTGACGATGGTGGCCGACAGGATGCCCGCGTGGGCCTTGTGGTGGCCCTGGAACGTGACGGCCAGGTCCAGCGTGGGCTTGAGCAGCAGCCCGCTGTCGGCGCCCAGCTGGTAGGCGGCCACCGCCTCCAGCTCCGCGCCCAGCGCCGTGTTCAGGATCTGGAGGTCGGACGGGGTGGCGGCGCCCTTGGCCGCCAGCGCGTCGCGCCCGGCCAGCAGGGCCACGGCGGCGCCCGACAGCAACAGGCCGGACTGGCCCAGGAACAGGCGCCGGGGTTGGGCTTCGCGCCGGGTGGCGCCATCTTGATTGGTCAGAAAAGACATGGTGATTCTCCTTGGTGAGGGTGCTGCATGAAATCGCGGCCGGCGGCCGTCACAAGCGCGCCAGCACGCCGGCGACGATGCGGTCGCAGCGCTCGCCGTCGAACCCGAACGCGTCCTCCAGCGCCAGATCGACCTGCTGCGCCAGCGCGGCCCGCAACAGGCTGCGCGCGCGGAAGTAGCGGCTGCGCACGGTGGCCTCGGGAATATCGAGGCAGGCCGCCACTTCGTCGCCGCTCATCTCCTCCACCGCGCGCAGCATGAACACGGTGCGGAAGGCGTCCGGCAACTGGTCGATCGACTGCTCCAGCAACTGGCGCATCTGGGTCCGCATGGCGGCGTTTTCGGGCGTGTCGTGGGCGCCGTCGCTCATATCCTGTTCCTCCGTTGGTTCGGCCATGCCGTCTAACCGGATCACCTCGGCGCGCCGGCGCCCGCGCCGCGCGCGCGCCAGCGCCTCGTTGACGACGATGCGCGTGAGCCAGGTGCCCAGTTTGGCGTCGCCCCGGTACTGGCCGATGGCGCCGTAGGCCAGCAGGTAGGCCTCCTGCAACGCATCCTCGGCCTCGGCGTCGTCGCGCAGGATGCTGCGGGCGGCGCGGTACAGGCTGCGGTTGTAGCGCCGCATCAGGATGGTGAAGGCATCGCGCTCGCCGGCCGCCACGCGCCGCGCCAGTTCGGCGTCGGGCAGGTCGGGCATCGGCGGTTTCAGGTCTGGCTGCATGGTGGGGCTCTCTGTCAGCTGGGTGGTTATGCCGCATTAGATGCACGCTGGCGGCGTGGCGTTCCCGGCGTTCGGCAAAAAACGCGCGGACCGGGGACGATTGCCTGATTATCCAGCGAATCCACTACAATACGGGGGATAAGGGTTATCATCTGCCTGACTGATATCCAATCCGCTTTTTTCACTTTATCGAGAGCTTTATAGCGCTATGCGTCGTCCATCAAAAGATTCATCCCATAAATTGTCTGCCGAGAGCCAACGCCTCGTCGCCTATGCCCAAGCCGTGGGGCAGGCGGCCAGTCGTATCGAAGAGCGGGCCTGGGAACACAGCCTCGATGCGCAGCTCCAGAAACTCCTCAAGACCGGCCACCAGGACACCATCGACACCACGCTGGGCAACCTGTTCAAGCAAGACCTGAACGCCTACGACGTGCTGATGGATGGCGTGGAGGCGGTCAGCGAGTCCGCCGCCATCACGCAGGACGTGGAAGGCGTGCCGCACCAGTACGACGTGCTGCTGGTGGCCGCGCCCATCCTGGCCTGGACCCGCTTCGTCATCGCATCCGGCCCCATCCCGGCCGACATCCTGGCCACGCTGTCGACCCACTTCTCGGCCCACCTGCTGGCCGACGGCGCGCAGATGGCCATGTCGCCCACGCTGTACTCGATCGACCAGCTGCCGCGCACCCACGTGGAAACCTACGGCAAGACGCTCAAGCTGGGCCAGGCCGCGCTCAAGGGTTCCACGCTGAAGGCCGAGACCAAGATCCCCGAGACGGCGCCGTTCCTGGCCGACACGCGCTACCTGCTGGTGGCCGTGGTCGCCCCCACGGGCGCGCCGCTGTTCCGCTGGCAGATGCCGGCCCACCAGGCCAACTTCAGCGCCGAGCGCGCGACCGCGCTGGAACAATGGCGCACCCAGGCCATGCCGACCGTGGCGCGCCTGCTGCCGGGCTGCGGCATCGAACTGCTGCTGCCGGAGGCCTACTACATGGCCTGCCGCGAAGCGGACAAGCTGATCCGCCCGGTGTCGATCCGCGCCGCCGTCCACTACCTGACGCACACGCTGGCGGTGGAACCGTCCGAGCTGCGCGCCGTGATCGCCGGCTTCGGCGAGGAATCGGCCGACGGCCAGATCGACGAGTACCGCATCGCCTTCACCCAGCGCCAGAGCACGGACGTGGTCTACGGCGTCGTATGGCCGCTGTACGGCCAGGAGGACGAGGAAGGCACGCCGCCCGAAGGCCCGGGACAGGCCGGCGCCGACGGCCCGCTGGCCAAGCCGGTGACGCCGGTGGACGAGATCGTGCGCTGCCTGAACGAGGCCGGCGTGACGGTGGTGAAGAAGCACAACGAGCGCTACGTGATGGAGTTCTGCGACGACTGCGGCGCGCCGCTGTTCGCTGATCCCACGGGCGAACTGGCCCACGCGGAAATGCCGGAAGACGCGCCCACGGGCACCGAGCACTTCCACTGATCCAGCGCCCGGCGTCCACCACAACCCCCGCCAACGTGCGGGGGTTTTTTATTGCCCGCCACGGCGCCACGCCGTGCCGGAACTGAACAAGTCATGGTCCGTATCGGCACACCTGCCGCCCCGTCTGCCCTTGGCGCGAACGGTATGTTTCTTGCATGCATGCCATCCAAGGAGAATGGAATGGCCACATCAAGAGCGATGGCGGGACAGTTGCCGGCGCGCTTCCGGCGCCTCAGCCTGCGTACCCGCATCAGCCTGCTGTTGACGGCGGTGACGGCCTGCCTGACGCTGGCGCTGGGCGCGGTCTGGCTGCAGGCGACGCGCACCAGCATCGACGAGGAGATCACGGCCGGCACCCGCGTGTGCGAGCAATGGCTGACCGTGCTGTCGGGCGAACTGCGCGACCGGCCCGACGCGGCGGCCGAAGCCCGTTTGCTGGAACGGCTGCAGGCGGCCGGCCGCATCCGGGCCAACGCGCTCAACGCGCTCGACGCCAGCGGCCATTCGCTGTACGTGTCGCCGGCGTCGCACTACAAGGCCGGACGCGACGCGCCGGCCTGGTTCGCGCGCCTGCTGGACCCGCACGTGCCGCCGCGCCACATCAGCGCCGGCACGCTGACGCTGGTGCTGACCCCCGACCCGTCGCGCGCCAGCGTGGACGCATGGGACAGCGCGCTGACGATGGCGCTATGGGCCGGCGCCCTGCTGCCGCTGCTGTTCCTGGCCACCGGCCGCCTGCTGGACCGCACCTTCGCGCCGCTCGAACAGATCCGGCACGCGCTCGAACGCACGGGGCAGGGACAATTCGACCTGCGCCTGCCGGTCTACAGCGCGCGAGAACTGAACCTGCTGGCGCACGCCTACAACGGCATGGCCGACCGCCTCAACGAGGCCGTCAACGACAACGTGCGCCTGCACGGCGAACGCGAACTGGCGCAGCAGATGCACACCCGCCTCGCGCGCGAACGGCGCAGCATCGCCCAGGAGCTGCACGACGAACTGGCGCAGGGCATCACGGCGGTCCGCGCGCTGGCCGGCGCCATCGTCCAGCGCACCGGCGACCAGGCCGCGCTGCACGGTCATGCGCAGAGCATCGTCGCCGTCACCAACGACATCCAGCAAGGCATCCACCACATCCTGCAGCGGCTGCGCCCACCGGGCGACGACGCGGCCAGCCTCGGTCAGGCCGTGCAACGCCACCTGGTGCAATGGCGCCAGCACTACCCGCAGGTGGAACTGCAAGTCGAACTGTGCGACGACGGCCTGCGGGTGGACGACGCGCTGGCCGTGGCGGTGCTGCGCATCGTGCAGGAGGGGCTGACCAACGTGGCGCGCCACGCGGACGCGGCGCAGGTGCGGCTGACGCTGCGGCTGCGCCGCCAGCCCGACGGCGACTGGCTGGAGTTGACGCTGGCCGACGACGGACGTGGCCTGCCGCCCGGCGCCGGCCAGCCCCACGGTTTTGGCCTGCGCGGCATGCGCGAACGGGTGCTGGCGCTCAAGGGCGAGCTCACCATCACCAGCCGTGCGGGCCACGGCGTGCGCCTGCACGCGCGGTTGCCGGCCTACGGCATCAAGATCGACCAGGCAATCTGAATCGGAAAATGAGGAAGCACCGATGAATACGACATTGAACAACGTGACGGTCCTGCTGGCCGACGACCATGCCATCGTGCGCATGGGATTCCGCCTGCTGCTCGAAGGCGCCGGCGCGGCCCTGGTGCGGGAGGCCGACAGCGGCGAGAGCGCGCTCGCCCTGTACGAGCAGGCGCCGCCGGACGTGCTGGTGATGGATATTTCCATGCCCGGCATGGGCGGCCTGGCGGCGCTGGCGCGCCTGCTGGCACGCGCGCCCGGCGCGCGGGTGCTGATGCTGTCGGCCTACCACGAGAGCATCGTGCCGATGCGCGCGCTCAAGGCCGGCGCGCTCGGCTACCTGAGCAAACGCTGCCAACCGGACGAGCTGGTACGGGCCGTGCGGCAGGTCGCGCAGGGACGGCGCTACCTCGACCCGGAGCTGGCGCAGGCCGTGGCGCTGGCCAACCTGAGCGGCGACGCCGACCCGGCCGGCGCCTTGACGGAGAAG
Organism: Rugamonas sp. GW822-FHT03B10; assembly: GCF_058801745.1. Taxonomy (NCBI): domain Bacteria; kingdom Pseudomonadati; phylum Pseudomonadota; class Betaproteobacteria; order Burkholderiales; family Oxalobacteraceae; genus Rugamonas; species Rugamonas sp. GW822-FHT03B10. Next base: position 147,353 of record NZ_JBXANP010000009.1, read on the forward strand.
GAGATGCTGGTGTTCCTGCAGCTGGCGCAAGGCCGCTCGGTGAACGCGGTGGCGCAGGATTTCCACCTGAGCCCCAGCACCGTGGGCACCCACCTCTACCACATCAAGCAAAAACTCAACATCAGCAACGCGTCCGAAATGACGATGGTCGCGCTGCGCAGCGGCCTGCTGACGGTGTGACGGCTGGCGCGGTGGCGGCTGGCGTGGTGCGGGCCGGCGTCAGGTGCGCAGCCAGCCCTTGTCGCAGGCCACGTCCAGGAAGGCCAGCGTGCCCTGCTCCACCTCGCCGGACGGGCCGGGAAATGCCTGCATCAAGTCGGCCACGATGGCCGCCACGTCGCGCTGGCCGTCGCAGCGGCGCATGATCTCGCTGGCCGAGCCATTGAGCTTGACCAGACCTTCGGGATACAGCAGCAGCCAGGCGGCCTGGCTTTCCTCCCAACGGAACACGTAATGCGGCGCGAGGCGGGGAATGGCGTGGGTGGGCAGTGGCATGATGCGCTCGAAAAAGGAAGGGAGAAAGGAAGCGGCGCGGGGCCGCTTCCGGTGGCGCTTAGCGCGTGTAGACGTAAGCCGTCACTTCAAAGCCAAGACGGATTTCGCAGTAGGCGGGGGTTTCCCAGTTCATTGTGTATCTCCTCGATGGATGGTCAGCGGAGTGCTGTACCTGCGACCAGTATCGCCGCGCCGGCTCGGCCGCGCCAACGGCGCCCAGCCAAACGCGCCTCGCGATTTTCATGAGTTTGGGACCGGCCGCGCCAGTCCGGCCAGCAGCGGCGGCAGACAGGCGGCGCCCTGCTCGACAAAGGCGCGGTGGACCTGGATGCCGTCGGCCCCGGCCCGCAGCGCCGCGCCCACGTCGTCCGCGCTGCGCATGCCGCCCACGGCCACCAGCGCGGCGGCGCCGTCGATGGCGGTGGCCCAGTCGTGCAACCACGGCAGGCGCGACGCATGCTCGGGCAAGACCGTCACCAGCGCGTCGAAGCCGGCCGCCAGCGCGGCCCGCGCCGCCGCGCTCAACGACGACGCCGCGACCGGCAGCTTGAGCGCCAGCCCCACGCGCCGGCCGGTGGCCGCGCACAGCCTGGCGCGCTCGCCGGCGACGGTGGCCAGCGCGGCGCCGACCAATGCGTCCTGCGCGGGCAACAACAGGGGACGGTACGCGGCCGCGCTCAGGTTGAAGCACAGGTAATCGGCCACCGGCCACGCGCCATGCATGCCGGCCAGCCATTGCGCGGCCAGCGCGTCGGGCGGGACATCCGCGTTCATGCCCAGCCCGATGCCGATCCGGGCCCGGCCCGGCTGCGCCACCACGGCCGCCAAGCGCTGCGCCAGCGCCGCCACACCCGGCTGCCCGCCCGGTCCCGGCAACGGCGCGGCGGTGCCGAATTCCACCCCGGCGAAGCCGCAGGCCAGCAGCGACGCGGCGCGGCCGCCGTCGCGATCGATGCCACCGGCCAGTCCGGGGCGTTCGCGCAGTGCGCGCAACCAGCCGTTCATCCCATCCTCCGCATGAAATCGGCCATGCAGGCGGTGAGCGCGTGCACGCCCTCCTCCGGCATGGCGTTGTACAGACTGGCGCGCAAGCCGCCGAACAGACTATAGCCGCGCAGGTTGTGCAAGCCCCATTGCGCGGCCTGGGCGATGAAGCGTTCCGTCAGCGCCGGCTCGGCCAGCTCGAAGCGCACGTTGACGGGCGAGCGATGGCCGGGCGCCACCGGCGCGCGGAAAAATCCGCCGCTGCCGTCGATCGCGTCGTACAGCAGGGACGCCTTGCGCTGGCCCGCCGCCTGCATCGCCGCCAGCCCGCCCTGCTGCGCGATCCAGCCGAACATCATGCCGGCCAGTTCGATGGCCAGCGTCGGCGGCGTGTTGACGCGGCCGCCCTGCGCCGCCTGCAGCCGGTAATTGAACACCGCTGGCGCCAGCGGCGCGGGACGGCGCAGCAGATCGTCGCGCACGATCACCACCGTCATGCCGGCGATGCCGAGGTTCTTCTGCGCCGCCGCGTACAGCAGGCCGAAGCGCGCCACCTCCAGCGGCGCCGTCAACAGGCAGGAAGTGACGTCGGCCACCAGCGGCACGGCGCCGCAGTCGGGCAAGGCCGGATAGGCGATGCCGTCGGCCGTTTCATTGGGCGTGATGTGGCAGTAGGCGCAATCGTCGGGCAGCTGCCAGCGGCCCACGGGTGGCGCCGCCAGCGCCTGCGCGCCCGGATGGCGGGCGGCGACGGCGACGTCGGCGTAGCGCCCCGCCTCGCGCATCGCGCGCTGCGACCAATGGCCGGAGTCGGCATAGGCGACGTGGCTGGCCTCGCCCAGCAGATTCAGAGGCACCATGGAGAACTGCTGGGTGGCGCCGCCGGCCAGGAACAGGATGTGGTAATTGTCGGGCACGGCCAGCAGCGCGGCCAGGCGCGCGCGCGCCAGCGCCAGCGCGGCGCCGAACGCGGCGCCGGTGAATGGGCGCTCGAGCGCGGTGGCGCCGTCGTCGGCGCGCGCGAACCACTGTTCGCGCACCTGTTCAAGCACGGCGGCCGGCAACTGGGACGGGCCGGCCGCGAAGTTATAGACGGTGTTCATCCGGGCAGCGTCAGGCCGCCATGCGCGCCGGCCGCCATGAAGAACAGCAGCGGCACCGAGAGCATGGTGTTGGTGCGCGACGACAGGTGGCTGATGCGCGCGCAACGCAGCCGCTCCTCGACCGTGGCCGGCACCAGGCCGAGCACCTTCTGCTGGTGCGGCCACAGCACGAACCAGACATTGAGCATCATCAGCGTGCCGATGTACATGCCGATGCCGATCGGCGCGAGGCCGCCGTGCAGTTGCAGCGCATAGGGCAGCGCGCCGCGCTGCCACAGCATCAGCAGACCAGCGCTCCAGGTCACCACCGAGGCCCAGCGGAACACGCCGTGTTCGCGGTTGAGCATGGCCTGGAAGCGCGGACTGGTATCACCGCTCAGATCCGACGCCTTGAGCGGCACGTAGACGGGGCGCTGCACCACGCTCGAATAATTGTGGCCCACCCACACCACGCCGGCCAGAAAGTGCAACCAGCGCAGCGCGAGGGCGAAGTGTTCGGCATCCATGGCGGCCTCAGAGCCAGCCGTGGCGCAGCAGCGCCACCAGCAAGGCCGTCAACAGCGCGCCGCACAGCAGCGTGGCGAGGGCGTGATCGTAGGGGTGGCGCATTCAATCCTCCATGAAGGCGGTGGACATGACGCCGGGGGCGCGCTTGACCAGCGGTTTGCGGAAGCGCAGCGGCCGCGTCGCGCTGTGCACGGCCGCCTGCATCAGGTGGTGGTGCGGCGAACGGTCGCAGGCCGGATCGGTGTTGCCGGCATCGCCCGTCAGCAGGAAGGCCTGGCAGCGGCAACCGCCATGGTCCTTCTCGCGCTCGTCGCAGCTGCGGCAAGGTTCGGGCAACCAGTCCAGCCCGCGGTACTTGCGGAACAGCGGCGACTCGTTCCAGATCCATTCCAGCGGACGCTCGCGCACCGAGACGAACTCCAGGCCGGGCACCGAGCGCGACTCCTGGCACGGCATCGCCACGCCATCCGGCGCGATGGTCAGGTGGATGGCGCCCCAGCCGTTCATGCACGCCTTGGGACGGCCCTCGTAGTAATCGGGGATCACATAGTAGATGGCCATCTGCTTGCCCAGCCGGGCGCGCCACTCCTGCACCACCGCCTCGGCCGCGCGCAGGGCGGCCAGCGTGGGCATGAGTTCGTCGCGGTTGATCAGGGCCCAGTTGTAGTACTGCAGGTTGGCCAGTTCCAGGTATTCGGCGCCCAGATTGGCCGCGTACGCGATCATGGCGCCCACGTGGCCGATGTTCTGGCGGCCGACCGGCATGTTCAGCACCATCGGCATACCGAGCGCCTTGATGCGGCGCGCCGCGTCCAGCTTGGCCTGGTGCGCCCTGGCGCCCACCAGTTCATCGGTGAGGGCGGCGTCGGTCGACTGCATCGACAACTGGATTTGCTTGAGACCCGCCTGTTTGAGGGCCAGCAGGCGCTCCTCGGTCAGGCCGACGCCGGAGGTGATCAGGTTGCTGTACAGGCCGATCTGCTCGGCATAGGCCACCAGCTCCTCCAGGTCGCGCCGCTGCAGCGGCTCGCCGCCGGTGAAGCCGATCTGCAGCGCACCCAGCGCGCGCGCCTCGCGCATCACGCGGCGCCACTCGTCGGTGGTCAGTTCGCGCTGCGTGTAGTCCTCGAAATCGAGCGGGTTGCTGCACCACGAGCACTTGAGGGGACAGCGGTAGGTGAGCTCCAGGGCAAGCCACAACGGCTTGCCCTGGCCGTCGAGGCGCAGTGCGGTCGGTGTTTGCGGCATGGCGCGGGCCCTTTCCAAAATGATGCGGTCCGGGACATCCGGACCTGAGCATCAATTATCGGGCGCCGCGCGCGGCGGCAATACGGGAAAGCCGGGAATCGGGGCTCGCGATCGGCTGCACTGCGGCCTAGCGATTTTTGCTAGCCGCGCCGATGGGCGCACTCCACGCTCAGGTGGCCGGGCACGCGCTGTCCAGGCCGAACGGCGAGCCGGCTTGCGGCGCATCGGGCGGCGGGAAGGCGTGGCGGAACGTGAATGCCAGCTCGGTCGGTCCCTGCGCGCGCAGCTGCGCCAGCTTCGCGACCGCCTCGGTCACGGTGGGCCGATGGCCGGCGCGGACCCACCACAGCACCACGTAAGCGTCGCGCATGCGCTCGAACCATTCCTTGCGGCGCCGCATGATCTCGACATGGGCCGTGCCATAGACATACGTGTTCAGTGCATCCACGTCGCGCCAGACGGACATGTTGATGATGGTGTCGTCGCCCATCGGACGCAGGGCCGTCGCATCGCCCTCCTCCGTCTGCAAGCGCCACACGAAACCGGGCGAACTTTCCGCCAGTGCGTTGATACGGTCCAGGTTGGCCACAAAGTCCGCCATGACGGGCGAATCGAGCGGTTCCTTCATCACGGCGATGTTCAACTGCGCTAGTTCATATGCGGACATACTTACCCCTCCCAAAATATTATCAGGATGTTACAACATTTTGATCATGGAGCTTGCATGCAACTGAACCAGCGCCAGCGGTAAGGCAGCGCTATTTGGCTGGCTCGCGGGTATCTGGAGGGAGGTTGTAGATGATGACCGGCGGCGGCGCCACCTGTTGGGTAACGGCTTGCGGCGCGGGCGCCGGCGGCGGCCGCAAGTCACGCGACGCAGCGAAATACAGACCGCCAAAGCCGAGGAACATGCCTATCATGGACGCCAACATCCACCGATGGGTATCGGTGGACATCTTGTACATGTCGGCGCGCAAGGCTTCGATGTCCGCCTTCGTCGCCAACGTCGGCAGGATGGAATTGAATTGCGCCTCAAGCGCGGTAAGCCGTTCGTCCATTCCTCCAGCCTAGACCAAAACGCGCGGTCTTACCAGCTGGTGTAGGGATGGCGGATCAGGTTGGCGTTGAGGTAGCGCACGTCCGACGTCACCTCCTCGCCCAGCCAGTCGGGCTTGTCGAAGGCCTCGTCCTCGCTGCCCAGCTCGATCTCGGCCACCACCAGGCCGGCGTTCGCGCCGAGGAACTCGTCGACCTCCCACACATGGCCGCCGAGGGCGATGCGGGTCCGGTACTTCTCGATCAGCGGCTGCTCGCACAGGCCGTCGAGCAGCTCGGCCGCGTCGGCCAAGGGGATCGGGTATTCCCACTCGCCGCGGCTGGCACCCACCGTGCGGCCCTTGATGGTCAGCATGGCCTGCTGTCCTTCGATGCGCACCCGCACCACCCGCTCCTTGTGCGAGGACAGGTAGCCCTGCCGCAGCAGCACCGGCTGGCCCAGCGCGCGCCAGCCGTCGCCGCGCAGCAGGAACTTGCGTTCGATCTCGACGCCCATGCTCAGTCCAGCGACAGCAGGATCGGTTGCAGGATGGCCGCGCCCAGCGCCTTGCTGCGCGCGCCGTTCCAGCCCACGTGCGGATCGGGCAGGTCGGCGTTGTCCTTGAACGGCATCTCCAGCGTCAGCGACAGGCAGCCGAAGTGGTGGCCCACATACTTCGACGCCAGCGTCAGCATGTCCTCCTTGTACTTGCTGGCCGCGTAGCCGTACTTGTCCTGGAAGTCCGGGCTGGCCTGCTTGTAGCGGTCGATGAAGGCCTGCTGCGCGGCGCGGCGTTCGTCGCTGAAGTTCTCCAGCATCTCGTTACCGGCCACGAAGTTGTACGGCAGCGCCTCGTCGCCGTGGATGTCGAAGAACATGTCGATGCCCGTCTCGTGCATCTTCTGCTTCACCACCAGCACTTCCGGGCTGCGCTCGGCGGTGGGCGTCATCCACTCGCGGTTCAGGTTGGCGCCGGCCGCGTTGGTGCGCAGGTTGCCGCGCACGGAGCCGTCCGGGTTCATGTTCGGCACGATGTAGAACACGCAGCGCTGCAGCAGCTTGCGGGCGATCGGATTGGCGTCGTCCAGCAGCGCATCGATCATGCCCTCGATGAACCATTCGGCCATCGACTCGCCCGGATGCTGGCGCGCGATGAACCAGATCTTCTTCTCCGCCTTGGGGTCGCCGACCACCACCAGGTTCATGTCGCGGCCGTCGACCGTGCTGCCCAGGTCCAGCACGCGCGCCACCGGGTTCTCGGCCACCTCGCCCAGCAGGCGCAGGTGGCGTTCGTACGAGTACGGCTCGAAATAGGCGTAGTACACGCTGTCGAGGTCCGGCGTGTGGTGGATGGTCATCACCTGGCCGTCGAACGAGGTCGGCACCTGGAACCAGTTCTCGCCGTCGTAGCTGGCGCGCGCCTGGTAGTCCTCGTAACCCTTGGCGTAGGTGGCCGCGCCGGCGTTCAGGAACTTGATGGTGCAGGCCTGGCCGCGCGCGCCCTGCAGGCGGAAGTGGAACCACTGGCGGATGTCGGCGGCGTTGTCCTGGCGCAGTTGCAGTTCGATGGCGGCGGCGCTGTCCGCGCGCAGCACCTCGATGGCGCCGGAGTCGAAGTTTTGGCTGATTTTGATGGTCATTGCTGGTTCCGTGTGGAGGAAGTTGCCGATGCCGCTATTTTCCCGGTTTTAGCGCGATTCTCCAAGCGTGCCGCCGGTCAGTTTGCGCCACCCACAGAATTTTCATGCAGCCATATGAAAAAAGCCCGGCGATTATTCATCACCGGGCCAAACCACTTCAAAAACGGTCAGATCGAGGTCGTCGCGCGCATGTCGCCCGTGTCGCGGTATCGCGTGTGCCACGACAGGGCCTGCTCCAGCACGTGCGGCGTCTGCCCGCCGCGCTGCAAGGCCTGCTCGAAGTAGGCGCGCAGTTGCGGACGGTATTCGGGATCGGCGCAGCGTTCGATGATCAGCGGCGCGCGCTCGCGCGGCGCCAGCCCGCGCAGGTCGGCCAGGCCCCATTCCGTCACCAGCACGTCCACGTCGTGCTCGGTGTGGTCGACGTGGGACACCATCGGCACCACGCTGGAGATCTTGCCGCCCTTGGCCGCCGCCTTGCTGACGAAGATCGACAGCGCGCCGTTGCGGGCGAAGTCGCCCGAGCCGCCGATGCCGTTCATCATGTGCGTGCCGCCCACGTGGGTGGAGTTGACGTTGCCGTAGATGTCGAATTCAAGCGCTGTGTTGAGCGCGATGATGCCCAGCCGCCGCACCACCTCCGGATGGTTGCTGATCTCCTGCGGCCGCAGGATCACGCGCTTGCGGTAGTGCTCCAGTTCGCGGATGAACTTGTCGTGCATGGCGGCCGACAGCGTGATCGACGACGCCGACGCCATCGCCAGCTGGCCCGAGTCGAGCAGCTCCAGCGCGCTGTCCTGCAGCACCTCGGAGTACATGGTCAGGTTGCGGAACGGCGAGTCGACCAGCCCGTGCAGCACGGCGTTGGCGATGGTGCCGATGCCGGCCTGCAGCGGCAGCAGCTCCGGCCCCATGCGCCCGGCCTTGACCTCGCCTTCCAGGAAGGCGATCACGTGGCGCGCGATGGCGTCCGTCTCGGCGTCCGGCGGCAGCGCGTTGGACGGGCTGTCCGGGCTGTCCGTGATGACGATGGCGGCGATGCGCGAGGGGTCGAGCGGAATCGTGGTCGAGCCGATGCGCTGCCACGGCGTGAGCATGGGGATGGCGCCCCGGTGCGGGCGCGGCGCCGGCAGGTAGATGTCGTGCAGCCCTTCCAGCGCCAGCGGCGCGCTCAGGTTGATCTCGACGATGACCTGGCGCGCCTGCTGCACGAAGCTGGCGCTGTTACCGACCGACATGGTGGGCACGATGCCGCCGTCGGCCGTGATGGCCACCGCCTCCACCACGGCGATGTCGATGCCGTGCAGGTCGCCCGAGCGCAGTTGCTCGGCCGTCTCCGACAGGTGCTGGTCGATGAACATCACCTCGCCGGTGTTGATCTTGCGGCGCAGCGCGGCGTCGCTCTGGAACGGCATGCGGCGCGCCACCACGCCGGCGTTGGCCATCAGGCCGTCGCTGTCGTTGCCGAGCGAGGCGCCCGTCACCAGCGTCAGTTGCAGCGCCTCCTGGCGCGAACGCTCGACCAGCGCCAGCGGCAGCGCCTTGGCGTCGCCGGCGCGGGTGAAGCCGCTCATGCCGACGGTCATACCGTTGCGGAACAGGGCGGCGGCCTGCTGGGCCGTCATCAGTTTCTCCATCAGCGCCGGACGGCGGATGCGGTCTTGGTACATGCGGTGCTCCTCGCTCTTTTTGACTACAAATTGGATACGAACCAGTATAGAATTGGAGCCGCATGCGTTTTATGACTTATTCTCCCTCAATTCATTCGAAAATTTCATGGATCTCCGCTCGCTGCGCTACTTCGTCGAGACCGTCAAACTGAACAGCTTCACGCTGGCCGCCGAGTCGCTGCACGTGACCCAGTCCACCATCAGCAAGATGGTGCGCCAGCTGGAGGACGAGGTGGGCGCCCAGTTGCTGGTGCGCGACGGCCGCAAGCTGTCGCTGACGGACACCGGCCAAGTGGTGTACGCGCGCGGCGAGGACATGCTGGCCACCATGCGCCAGCTGAACCTGGAACTGCGCGACATCCAGGCCGCCAGGGCGGGCAGCCTGACGGTCGGCATCCCGCCCATGATCAACCTGCTGTTCACGCCCGTGCTCAAGGCGTTCCGCCAGCGCCACCCCGACATCGTGCTCACGCTGCACGAGGGCACGGGCCAGGACATCGAGCGCCAGGTGGCGGCCGGCGAGCTGGAGATCGGCATGACGGTGCTGCCGGCCGATCCGGCGCTGGCGCTGGAGACGGTGCGCATCGCCAGCTATCCGATCTGGGCGCTGGCGGCGGCCGGCACCTTCCCCAAACAACGGACCGCGCTGCCCGTCAAGGCGCTGGCCAAAATGCCGCTGGTGCTGCTCAAGGACGATTTCGCGATGACCCGCAACCTGCGCGCGGCGTTCAACGAGGCCGGCTTCGAACCGCAGGTGGCGGCCCAGAGCGGCCAGTGGGACTGGCTGGTGGCGATGGCGTCGGCCGGCATGGGCGTGGCGCTGGTGCCCGAGCCCTTCATCCACCGCCTCGCCATCGGCAAGCTCGATGCGCTGCCGCTGGTGGAGCCGCGCCTGCAATGGCAGGTGGCCCACGTGTGGAACGGGCGCTACCTGTCGCACGCGGCGCGCGCCTGGCTGGACGTGTGCCGCCAGGTGCTGCGCGTGCCCACGCCGTGAGCGCGCGCGGCCGGGCGGTCCGGCCGCCGGCGCTGTCGCTAGGCGGCGGGCGGCAGTTCGTGGATGGCCACGCCCTCGATCGGGTCCACCTCGCCCTCCCACGGCTTGAGCGCGATGAAGCGCCGGGTGTCGTCGTAGCCGGCCTGCCAGCGCTCGCGTATGCCGTGGGCGCTGAAGTCGATGTCCTTGGTGTGGTCCTCGCCGCCCAGCCGGGGCGCCTTGAGCGCGAGGATATGCATGGTGGTGCCGCAGCCCCAGGCGGCCAGCTCGCGCACCTCGGGCGTGCCGGCCGCCTCGTCCGACAGGTGCAGCGTGAGCTGGCGGATCACGTGGCGCAGCCGGTGCAGCTTGCGCTGCTGCTCGACGTTGCCGGCGCGGCTCGCGTACTGGATCTCCTTGTGCTTGTCGAGCACCTCCAGCACGCTTTGCGGCTCGCTGCCGTCCGGGTTCCACACCTGCACCGAGAAGATCACGGAACTGCGGCGCGGCTCGTCGTCGAGCACCGCCTCGATCGGCGTGTTGGAATAGATGCCGCCATCCCAGTACGGCTCGCCGGCTATGCGCACGGCCGGAAAGGCGGGCGGGATGGCGCCCGAGGCCATCACGTGCGACGCGTTCAGCGCCTCCCTGCGGGTGTCGAAATAGCGCATGGCGCCGGTGCGGGCGTTGACGGCGCCCACCGTCAGGCGCGTGTCACCGCCGTTGAGGTAATCGAAATCGACCAGCGTGTCGAGCGTGGTGCGCAGCGGCCCCGTGCGGTAGTAGGCCGCCTGCTCCACGCCCAGGCGCGCCTCCGGCCCCCACCACGCGGCCAGATTCGGCTCGAAGAAGGCCGGGATGCCCTGCCCCATCGTGACCAGGTTGGCCAGCATGCGCGGCATGGCCGAGAAGCCCAGCGCGTTCTGCTCCATCTGGCCCCAGAACTGGCGCAGCCGTTCGAGCCGGTGGTGCGGCGGGTTGCCGGCGATGATGGCGGCGTTGATGGCGCCGATCGAGGTGCCGATCACCCAGTCCGGCTCCACGCCCGCCTCGTGCATGGCCTGGTACACGCCGAGCTGGTAGGCGCCCAGCGCGCCGCCGCCCTGCAGCACCAGCACCACCTGGCCCGGCATGGACGGATGGGAATGACGGGTGGGGGTTCGGTGCATGGCGCCTCCGCGCGGCAGACTGCGATCAGTGGGAAACCTGATTGTAGTGCAGTTCCGCGCGGCGGCCCACGGCCGGTCCGGCGCCGCCGTTACGCCAGGTCGACGCCGCGCGCCCTGAGCGCCGCGCGCACCCCGGCGCCGTAGGCCGGATCGGCTTGGTCGAACAGGGCCAGCTGGCACTGCACCGTCTCGGCCGGCACCTGGCTGAGCGGGCCGGCCAGGTTGTCGAACAGGTTTTGCCGCGCCGGCGCCGGCATCAGGCGGAACAGGTTGCCCGCTTGCGTGAAGTCGTCCTCCTGGCCGCGGCCGTCGTAGCGGCCGGCGCCGCCGTGCAGCGCCAGCGCCGGTTCGCCGTGGCCCAGCCCGGACGGATGGCTGCCCTGCGCCGCCACCGTGGCGTAGTTGGGCGCGGCGCCGCCGTTCTGGATCGCCATCGCGCCGTCGCGCTGGTGGTTGTGGAACGGGCAGCGCGGCGCGTTCACGGGCAGGTGCTGGTGGTTGGTGCCGACCCGGTACAGCTGCGCGTCGTGGTAGGCGAACAGGCGGCCCTGCAGCATCTTGTCGGGCGAATAGCCCATGCCCGGCACCGCGTTGGCCGGCGAGAAGGCGGCCTGCTCGACCTCGGCGTGGTAGTTGTCCGGGTTGCGGTTCAGTTCCAGCACGCCCACCGGCAGCAGCGGGAAGTCCTTGTGCGGCCAGACCTTGGTCAGGTCGAACGGGTTCCAGCCGGTGCGCGCCTCCCATTCGGCCAGTTGCTGTTCGGTGGCCACCTGCAGCTTGACGTCCCACCGCGGGAAGCGGCCCTCGGCGATGGCGCCGAACAGGTCGCGCTGGGCGTAGTCGGGGTCGGCCCCGGCCAGCCGCGCCGCCTCAGCCGCGCTCAGGTTGCGGATCCCCTGGCGGGTCTTGAAGTGCCACTTGACGTAGAAGCGCTCGCCGGCCGCGTTGACCAGGCTGTAGGTGTGGCTGCCGAAACCGTCCATGTGGCGGTAGCCGTCCGGCGTGCCCCGGTCGGAGAACAGCATCGTCACCTGGTGCAGGCTCTCCGGCGCCTTGCTCCAGAAGTCGAACATCATGGCGGCCGACTTCAGGTTGGTCTGCGGATCGCGCTTCTGGGTGTGGACGAAGTCGGGGAACTTGATCGGGTCCTTGATGAAGAACATCGGCGTGTTGTTGCCCACCAGGTCCCAGTTGCCCTCCTCCGTGTAGAAGCGCACGGCGAAGCCGCGCGGGTCGCGTTCGGTGTCGGCGCTGCCGCGCTCGCCGCCCACGGTGGAGAAGCGCACGAAGGTGGCGGTCTGCTTGCCCACCTCGGCGAACAACTTGGCCCGCGTGTAGCGGCTGATGTCGTGGGTGACGGTGAAGCTGCCGTGGGCGCCCGAACCCTTGGCGTGCACCACGCGCTCGGGGATGCGCTCGCGGTTGAAGTGCTGCAGCTTCTCGATCAGGTGGAAGTCCTGCAGCAGCAGCGGGCCGCGCGGGCCGGCGCTGGCGGAGTTCTGGTTGTCGGCGACGGGAATGCCGGAGGCGGTGGTGATCGGTGGCTGGTGCATGGCGTTGACTCCTGGGTGGTGAACGATGGAGATAGTCTAAACAAAGGCGACGATAAAGAAAAACTATAAATTCTTATGGAATCTATAGTTTTTCTTAATGTACCATCCAGTATAGGCCGGCCGGCGCGGCCTGTCCTCGCTCCAAAGGCAGAGCTACACCAGCCACAGGCCCTGGCTGCCGAACTGGGCCGCCGCCACGTCGGCGTTGGCCACCCAGGCGCCCACCAGTTCGGCGCGGCTGTGCGCGGCCAGGAAATCGACCCAGCGCGCGCTGCCGCCGGCCGCCGTGTCGGCCAGTCCGCTGTTGTTGTACAGCGCGTGGACCAGGGCGGCGTTGTCCATGCCGTCGTAGCGCGCGTGGAACTCGGCGCTGTCGGCGAAGCCGGCCGCCATCTGCCCCGCGCCCACATGCTGCGCCGCCCACCAGCTGAAGCCGGCCAGGTCGCCGGGCCGGTCCAGCGCGGCCCCATACAACAGTCCCAACGTTTTCAGCGTGTCCGGCGCGGCCTGGGTGAAGCGCAAATCGACGGTGCCGTCGCTGAACGCGCCCTGCTCGATGCCGCTGATGGTATCGACATCGCTGTTGGCCTTGTCGGCCACGTGCACGGCGCCGTCGCTGCCCAGCTCAAACTTGTACCCGGCCAGCGCGCCGCTGTAGACCACCGTGTCGACACCGTCGCCGCCCACCAGCACGTCGCTGCCGGCGCCGCCGTCGAGCCGGTTGTCGCCGGCGCCGGCGATCCAGCTGCCCTCGCGCGTGACGTTGGCGGCGCCGATCAGCAGACCGGCGCTGCCGTTCTCCAGTGCCCGGTGCTCGGCGCTTTCCGCAAAGCCGAGCAGGACCTCGGCCCGGCTCGACGCCGGCTGGCCATCCGTCCCGGCCAGCCGGGCGAGCCAGTTGGCCAGGCCGTCCGCATCGGGCGCGCGTCCCAGCGCCTGCTGGTACAGGTGTTGCAGGAAGGCCTGGTCGCTGAGCTGATCGAGCCCGCTGGCCTGCCACTCGGCCGACTGGACGACCTCGCGCGCGATGTCGGCCACGGCCATGCCCGTGCCGAGCCAGAAATTCAAGCCCGACAGGTCCGGCGCGCGGCCGAACGCGGCGTGGTACAACAACGCCAGGTCCGTCAGCCGGGTGGGCGTGGCGGCGAGGAAGGCCAGGTCGGCGCTGGCCCCGTTCAACTCGGACCGCTGCAGGGTTTCCGTCTGGGTCGGCGCGAACACGGCCGTCTGGTGGCGGGCCGACAAGGCGCCGTCCGCGCCCAGGTAGAACTGCCACGCGCCCTGGTCGCTGCGCCCGCCCTGCAGCACGTCGTTGCCGGTGCCGCCCACCAGCGTGTCGTTGCCGATGCCGCCGGCCACCGTGTCGTCGCCGCTGCCGCCATCGAGATAGTCGTTGCCGCCTGCGCTGCCGACGATGTCGTTGCCGCCGCCGCCGTACAGCACATCGTCGTCGGCGCCCAGCAGGATGTTCTGCGAGGCGTCGTCGCCGATCACGAAGTTCTGGCCATCGCCGCCGCGCAGCGTGGCCGCCCCCACCACGGCCGCGAAGTCCACGTTGTTCAACTCCAGGGTCGAACCGCCCGGCAGGTGGCTGGCGTCGATCACCAGGCCGATGGCCGTGCCGTTGGCCGGCTGGCCCGGCGCCGGCGTGGTGGAACTGCCGCTGATGTGGATGGTCTGCGGCCCCAGGCCCTGACCCGCCATCGGCACCAGGGTCTGGGTCTGCAACAGCGTGCTGCCGCCCAGGCCATGCAGGAAGTTGCTGCCCTGCCCCGTCATGTCGTGCTGCTCGGCCGAGCCGGTGGTCGTCCGCTGCTCGATGCGCAGGATCAGGTCCTGCAGTGCCTGCGCGTTGCTCAGCAGGCTGGTGGGTCCGCTGGCCTCCAGGCCCGTGCCGGTGGGCAGGCTGACCGTGAGCGTGGTGCCCTGGCCGCCCGCCGGCGTGACGCCCAGCGGGATGTCGGCCAGGCCGCGATTGGGCGTGGACGGATCGTCGGGCCGGGTCGGCAGCACCACCGGCACCGTCACGTCATGGGTGGTCAGGCCGGTGGCCGGATCGACGGTGGTGACCGTGGTCAGCGGCACGCCATCGACCGTGCTGGGCACCGCTGGCGGCCCGGAGGGCGCCGCCGCCGTGCTGACCGTGTAGGCATTGGACGAGATGGTGCCGCTGGCGGCGTTGCCGGCCGCGTTGTGCACGCCGGCGCCGTTGAGCGTGATCACGTTGCCGGCCGCGTTCACGGCGCTGTCCGGCGTCAGCGTGGCGCTCCACGTGACGCCGCCATCGCTGGAGGCGACGGCGCTCAGCGTGCCGTGGCCCACCGTCAGGTCGCTGTTGTCGAAGCCCGTCACCGCCTCCGAGAACGTGATGGTGACGGCGCTGGTCGCGCCCACGCCCAGCGTGGTGGTGGCCACGTCGATGGTGGCCGTGGGGCGCACCGTGCTGACCGTGTAGTTTCCCGAGTTGGCCGAATCGGCGCCGGCGTTGCCGGCCAGGTCGGCCACGCCCGACAGGTCGAGCGTGATCTCGTTGCTGGCGTCCGTCACGCCGGCCGTGGGGGTCAGGGTCGCGGTCCAGGTGGTGCCGCCGTCGGCCGAATTGAGGCCGCTCACGACGCCGTTGGCGACCGCCAGGTCGGCCGCCGTGAAGCCGGTCACGGCCTCCGCGAACGTGAAGGTGACGAGCGAGGTCTCGCCCGCCAGCAGCGCGTCGTCGGCCACCACCACCGTGGCCGTGGGGCGCACCGTGTCGACCGTGTAGTTGGCCGAATCCGTGTGGCCCACCCCGGCCACCTCGCCCACGTTGAGCACGCCCGTGTTGTCGAGCCGGATGATGTTGGTGGCGTCCGCGGTGGCCGCCGCCGGGGTCAACGTGGCGGTCCAGGTGACGCCGCCGTCGGACGAGCTGACCGCCGTCAGCGTGCCGTTGTCGATCGTCAGGTCGGCGTTGGTGAAGCCCGTCACGGCCTCCGAGAAGGTGATGGTGACGGTGGCCGTGTCGCCGATCCTGAGCGCCGCGTCGCTCAGCGCGATGGTGGCCGTGGGCACCATGGTGTCGACGGCGTAGTTGTTGGAGTCGGTGCTGCCCACGCCGGCGTTGCCGGCGATGTCGTGCACGCCCGTGTTGTCCAGCGTGATGACGTTGGTGGCGTCGGCCACGCCCAGGGCCGGCGTCAGGGTGGTGGTCCAGGTCACGCCGCCATCGGACGAACTGAGGCCGTCCAGCGTGCCGTTGGCCACCGTCAGGTCGCCCGTCGTGAAGCCCGTCACCGCTTCCGAGAACGTGATCGTCACCAGCGACGTGGCGGCGCCGTGCAGGTCGGCGTTGGCCACCACCACGGTGGCCGTGGGCGCCGTGCTGTCGATGGTGAAGTTGCCCGAGTCGGTGGTGCCGCTGCCCGCGTTGCCGGCCGCGTCGGTCACGGCCGCGTTGTCGAGCGAGATGGTGTTGGTGGCCGCATCCACGCTGGCCGCGGGCGTGAAGGTGGCCGTCCAGGTGACGCCGCCATCGCTGGAACTGACAGGACTCAGGGTGCCGTTGGAGAACGTCAGCGCGGCGTTGGTCAGCCCCGTCACCGCCTCGGAGAACGTGATCGTCACCAGCGACGTGTCGCTCGCCGCCAGTGCGCTGTCGGACAGCGCGATGGTGGACCACGGTCGCGCCGTGTCGATCGCGTAGTTGTTGGAATCGGCGCTGCCGCTGCCCGCGTTGCCGTGCAGGTCGACCACGCCCGTGCCATCGAGCGTGACGACGTTGGTGGCGGCCGTCACGCTGGCCGTGGGCGTGAGGGTCGCCGTCCACGTGATGCCGCCGTCGGCGGAACTGAGGCCGGCCACGGCGCCGTTGTCCACCGTCAGGTCGGCCGTCGTGAAGCCGCTCACCGCCTCCGAGAACGTGACCGTCAGCAGCGACGTCTCGCCGGCCTTGAGCGCCGCGTCGGCGACCACCAGCGAGGCCGTCGGGCGCACCGTGTCGACCATGTAGTTGCCGCTGCTGGAGCTGCCGCTGCCGGCGTTGCCGGCCAGGTCGCTGATCCCGGTCTTATCCACCGTGACGACGTTGGTGGCGTCCTCGATGCCGGCCGTGGGCGTGAGGGTGGCGGTCCAGGTGGTGCCGCCGTCGGACGAAGCAAGGCCGCTCACGTCGCCGTTGGGCGCCGTGATGTCCGCCGTGGTGAAGCCGGTCACGGCTTCCGAGAACGTGAACGTGAGCAGCGAGGTGCCGCCGACATTCAGCGACGAGTGGCTGCCCCCGATGGTGACGGTGGGCGCCGTGGTGTCGACCGCGTAGGCCTGGCTGGCCACCGTGCCATCGTTGCCGGCCAGGTCGGTCACCTTGAATTTCAGGCCGCTGCTGCCCGCCAGCGTGACGCCGGTCCACGTGATGGCCGTGCCGCTGGCCATGGCGGTGATGTCGGTCCAGGTGCCGCCGTTGTCGGTCGAGCCGTACAGCACGTCGGTGCCGCCCAGCACGGCGCTGAGCTGGGCGCTGACCGTCTGCGCGGCCGTCTGCGTGATGAAGTCGGTGCCGCTGCTGCCGGTGTCGGCCGACAGCGCGATGGACCCCACGGTCTGGGTCGGCGCCGTGTGGTCGAGCGTGACGCTGAGCGCGGCGCTGGCGGCGCCCGTCAGGCCGCCCGTGGCCGAGGTCAGCTGGGCGTACACGTTGTAGCTGCCGTCGCTCACGCCGCTCGCATCCAGGTCGGTCACGCTCCAGTTGCCGCCGCTGACGGTGGCCGTGGCCGTGGGATCGGTGCCGGCGTCGTAACTGTGGTTGCCGTTCTGGTCGAGGAACACGCGCACCGTGCTGCTGCTGTCGCCGGCCGGGCTGGTGCCGCTGAAGCCGATGCTGCCGCCGGTCAGCACGTTGTCGGTGTTGCTGCTGCCGGTGTCGCTGGCGCCGGCCAGGTCGGGCGTGCCGGGCGCGCCGGGGTTGACGCTGACGGTGATGGTGCGGGTGGCCGTGGCCGTGCCGTCCGACACCTGGACGATGAAGCTGTCGGTGCCCGCGTAGCCGGCCGTGGGCGTGTAGCTGATGCTGCCGCCGCTGGTGATGGCCGTGTCGCCGCTGCTGGCCGTGGCGCCGGAGAAGTTGAGCGTGCCGTGGCCGGGGGCGCTGTTCTGGCTCCAGGTCAGGGTCTGGCTGCTGTCCGTGTCGCTCGCCTGCAGCAGGCTCGCGATGCCGGTGGCGCCGTCGTTCTCCGTCACCGTCAGCGTGGTGGTGGCGCCGACGAAAGTGGGTGCGACGTTGGGCAAGGCGATGTTGGCCAGCTTGACGTTGTCCAGGCTGACCAGGAACGGCGAGGTGCCGTCCGAGGCCGTCAGCTTGAACCAGCTGACCCCATCCAGAAAGACGTCCGACAGCGCCTCATGGGCGGCCTGCCCTGGGCCGCTGGTGAACGTTAAGCCGGTGTCGCCTTTGCTGGTGGTCAAGCGCCAGGTGGTGGCGCTGTAGTCGCCATCGGACATATCCATGATGTCGAAGCCGGTCAGGTCGAACGTCTTGCCGCCGTCCAGCGTGAACATCAACCCCGTCGTCGGGTATTCGAACGACATGCCGAAAATCATTCCGCTGAAGTTCGTCACCGGTCCCAGCCCCAGGGAATCGGGATCCGTTACCCATCCCACGCCGTCGCCCGCACCGAACGTCATGGTCAGCGTATCGCTGCCCAGGGTCTGGCTGGTGATCTGGGCACCCGGATTTGCGGCATTGGTCTGCCCGCTCACGCCCGACTCGAAATCGAAGGTGGACGTGGGCACGCTCAACACGCCCCGGTAGCCGGCCAGCGCGCCGTCGGCCCCCAGCGCCATCGTGGCCACCAGTCCGCGCCGCACTTGCAGCAGCCAGTCTCCGCCCATGGCGGCGCCCCCCGTCGTGCTGTCCGATGCGGCGATGCCGGCGCCGGTGGCGCGCGCCAGCACCTCCAGCAGCGCCGCGCCGCGCTCGCCGGCGCCGGCCCGGCAGCCATACAACAGCAGGTCGGCTCCCGGTGCGAGCGCCCGGCCGATGCGCGCCAGCTCATCGGCCCGCGCCGCCGCCTGTGCCGCGTCCAGCGTCAGCGTACCCAGCGCCAGCGCGCCCGGCGTGGCGTGTGTGAGCAGGTGCACGGCGGCGATGGCGTGCCGCCCTGCCAGCGCCGCCGTCATCTGCGCCAGGCCGTCGCCGGCCGGATCGAGCAGCTGCACTTCCAGCCCCGGCGCGAGCCCGGCCAGCAGCGTGGGCAAGTCGTCGAGCGCACTGTCGACAAACACGACTTCGTGGCGCGCGTGGGGGCAGGCGCGGGCAGGGACGGCGAATTCTGGCGAACGATACATGGCTTCATCCTGTTCAGGTGGACCGGATGGCGGCCGCGCGCCGTGCACCCGGCTGGGCGCGCGACGGGACGCACGGCGGCGGTCCGGCAAGGGCGCGGCGCAGGCAGGCCTGCGCCGCGATTCGCTAAACCGAACGACGGCCGACTACGGGCGGCTCGGATAGATCCCGGTGGTGGCGATGATGTAATTGAGCGTCAGCGAAGGCTGCAGGGTGCTCACCGACACCGGCACGTTGACAGTGACGGGCAGCGCGGCCCCGCCCCCCGTATTGGCGTTGGCCACGGTGCCGCCGCCGGCCGGCACGTCGACGGAGAATGGCTTGAGCGTGGTGGTGGCCGCGTTGGCACTGTAGATCTTGGTGGCGGCGGTGCCGGTCACGGCCTTGCCCAGCACCAGGCCGGTGCCGGGCACGTTGTCCGTCTCGCCACCGCCATCGGCCGGGATCGCGATGCTCACCGACGTCGTGCCGCCGCCGGGGGTGAAGGTGGCGGCGTGGGTGTGGCCGGGCAGATTGTTCACGCCGATGGTGACGCTGCCGGTGCCCACGGCCGTCACGCTGGCGGTGGCGGCGCCGGCCTTCTGGCCCACCGCGTTCATGGCGGTGGTCCCCACCGGCACCTTGGAGCGCAGATCCGGCAAGGCGAAGGTGCTGCTGCCGTTGCCGCCGTAGGTGTAGCCGATCAGCGAAAACAAGGCCTGATAGTCCGACACGTTGACGCTGCTGCCGTCGCACAACGCCCAGCCCTCCGGCACCCACAGGCCCGGCCACAGGATGATCTGCCCGATAAATGGATCCATTGCTTGCTCCTCATTCGTTCGACCGTTTTTTAGGAAAAACCCGCCAGATAACTAGCAAACAAACAGCAACTGGTGAATATCACGGGAGGACGCCTATTTATTTCCCGCCGTAGAAATATAATGCCATAGCCTCCATGAATGATGCACACCGCCGGAAAAATATATATTTGTCTTTTGAATTTAATAATTTAATGAATGAGAATCTGAGAGAATCATTCCGCAAGGAACCAATATGCCAGCGTGCCCCGCCCCGCCCTCAACATCGGCGGCACGGCAAGGAACAAGAGCTGCGCCGGCACTGCGCGCGCACCTATCCGAATTGACACGGAGACGATGAAGAATAAACCCTTCAAATATAATAGCCACGCCAGCCATTAATAACATCGGGCATCGATCTATTGGAGGCGGCAATGAAGACGGCGGCAACGCAGGAGAATATCGATTAAATAGCGACTTAATATCAAGCCACTAGTTTAAAACGCGGAACGGCCCATGCAAATAAAACGGCCGCCGGCGCGCCGGGGATTCCCGGCACGGCGGCGGCCGCGCGAAGCGACTGCTTTTAAAATCAGGCTTCGGCGATGCGCTTGGCGATGTGGGCCAACGCCTCCTCCACCTGGTCGACCAGGATCAGGCACAGGTCGCCCTCCTCCAGGCGCGCCAGCGCCGTGTCGATGGCGAGGAACTCGCCCGTGATCTCGGCGATGTGGCTGGTGCGCGGCGCGCCGGTCAGGCCCGCGCGCAGCAAGGCCACCACTTCGCCGTCCACCCGGCCGCGCTGGCACTGGTCCTGGTACAGCACCACGTCGTCGAAGGCGCGCCCCAGGATCTCGGTCTGCTGGCGGATGTCCTGGTCGCGGCGGTCGCCGGCGCCCGAGATCACCACCGAGCGGCGCTTGGCCGGCATGGTTTCCACCGCCTGCACCAGCGCCAGGATGGCGTCCGGATTGTGGCCGTAATCGGCGATCAGGGTGGCGCCCTTGTAGTCGAACACGTTGAAGCGGCCGGGCGCGTTGTCGGTGTCGTTGGCGAAGGTCTTCAGGCCGAGGCGGATGGCGTCCCAGCTGATGCCCACGCCCCACGCGGCGGCCACGGCCGCCATCACGTTCTCGACCTGGAAGCCGATGGCGCCGTTGCGCGTGATCGGCACCTGGGTCAGGTCCACCTGGTGCATCAGCTTGCCCTCGACGGCCACCAGGTGGCCGTTCTCGACGTAGATGGTGCGGCGGCCCTGCGCCACGTGGGTGGCGATCACCGGATGGCCGCGCTCGGCGCCGAAGAAGATCACCTTGCCGCGGCAGTTGGCGGCCATGCCGGCCACGATCGGGTCCATCGCGTTGAGCACGGCGAAGCCGCTGTCGGCGACGTTCTGCACGATCACGCGCTTGAGCACGGCCAGGTCTTCCACGGTGGTGATGTAGTTCAGGCCCAGATGGTCGCCGGTGCCGATGTTGGTCACCACGGCCACCTGGCAGCGGTCGAAGGCCAGGCCTTCGCGCAGCACGCCGCCACGGGCCGTCTCGAACACGGCCGCGTCCACGTCCGGGTGCAGCAGCACGTTGCGCGCGCTGCGCGGGCCGCTGCAGTCGCCGCTGTCGGTGCGGCGTCCTTCGATGTAGACGCCGTCCGTGTTGGTCATGCCGGTGCGCAGGCCGCTGGCCGTGAGCAGGTGGGCGATCAGGCGCACGGTGGTGGTCTTGCCGTTGGTGCCGGTGACGGCCACCACCGGGATGCGGCCGTCCTCGCCCTCGGGGAACATGCTGTTGACGATGGCCTCGCCCACGGCGCGGCCCTTGCCGTACGATGGCGACAGGTGCATGCGCAGGCCGGGCGCGGCGTTCACTTCCACCACGCCGCCGCGCTGGTCCTCGATCGGTCGCAGCACGCTGTCGCACACCACGTCCACGCCGCAGATATCGAGGCCGATCATCTGCGCCGCCTCCACCGCGCGCGCCGCCACGTCCGGATGCACGTCGTCGGTCACGTCGGTGGCGGTGCCGCCGGTGGACAGGTTGGCGTTGTTGCGCAGGATGACGCGCTGGCCCTTGGGCGGAATCGAGTCCGCCTCCAGGTCCTGCAACGCCAGCCGGGCCAGCGCGATGTCGTCGAACTTGATCTTGGTGAGCGAGGTCGAATGGCCGCTGCCGCGGCGCGGGTCGGCGTTCACCTGCTGCACCAGCTCGCGCACGGTGTGCACGCCGTCGCCCACCACCTGGGGCGGATCGCGGCGGGCGGCCGCCACCAGCTTGTCGCCGATGACCAGCAGGCGGAAGTCGTTACCGGGCAGGAAGCGCTCGACCATGATGTCGTCGCGGAATTCGCGCGCCGTGTGGAAGGCCTTGGTCAGCTGCTCGCGCGTCATCACGTTGACCGTCACGCCCTTGCCCTGGTTGCCGTCCTTGGGCTTGACCACCACCGGCAGGCCGATCTCCTGGGCCGCGGCCCAGGCGTCGTCGGCGTCCTCCACCGAGCGGCCGATGGGCACCGGCACGCCGGCCGCGTGCAGCAGCTTCTTGGTCAGTTCCTTGTCCTGCGCGATCGATTCGGCGATGGCGCTGGTCGAATCCATCTCGGCGGCCTGGATGCGGCGCTGGCGGCTGCCCCAGCCGAACATCACCATGCTGCCCTCCGTCAGGCGGCGGAACGGGATGTTGCGGGCCACGGCGGCGGCCACGATGGCGCCCGTGCTGGGGCCCAGGCGCACGTCCTCGTCCAGCTCGCGCAGCTCGGCCAGCGCGCCCGTCAGGTCGAACGGGGTGTCGGCCACGGCCGCGTTGATCAGGTTCACGGCCAGCTCCAGCGCCAGCCGGCCCACGGCCTCCTCCGTGTACTCGACCACGGTCTGGAAGATGCCCTTCTCCAGCGTCGGCGTGGTGCGGCTGAAGGTGACCGGGCAACCGGCCTGCGCCTGCAGGCACAGGGCCGCCAGCTCCAGCACGTGGGCCATGGGCACGGCTTCCGTGTGGCCGGTCGGCTGCAGCGCGTTGAGGGCCGGGAACCGGGTGCGCAGGCGCGCTTCGAAACCGGACAGCAGTTCGATATTCTGCTCTTCGGGCGTGCACGACACGATGGCCTCGACCGCCGTGTGATGACTCCAAAGATTCGGGCCGCGCAGCGCGCGGATGCGTATGACTTCCATAAATCTGCTTATCCTGTCGTGTTTTACGTCGTGGCGGCTTAATCGGTTGACGCCATCGCTGGTGCCGGCCGGTGGCGCGCGAACGCCGCCGGCCGCTTGCATATTGTTGTTCTAACTGCCGCCTGCCTGTCAGTGCCGTGCGTGCGGTTCGTAGGTGCGCAGGCCGGCGCCGATCAGCTCCGGCGTCAGGCCCAGCGCCCAGGCGGCGGCGATGGCGGCCAGCACGGCTTCGGGCGGCACCAGCGGCGACAGGGGCAGGGTCGCCGTCTCGTCCACGCCGGTGGCCAGCACGATGCGGTCGGCGCGCTGGAACACGGCGCGCTTGCCCAGTGCCCGGTGCGCGGCCAGCGCCGCCAGGTGCTCATCGACGCCGTAGAAAATCACCTCGCCGTCGCACAGCTCGGCCATCTCCACCACTTGCGCGTCGGCCGCGTTGAGCACGGCCGCGCCGTCGGGCAGCACCACGTCGACCTGGGTGCGCAGCACGCCGAACACGCGCTCGGGGCTGTCGATGTAGAACTCGCCCAGGTCCTCCTCGATGGTGCCGCTCATCACCACGCCGACCGCGCATTTGTCGTAGGCCAGGCCCTCGGTCAGGATCATGCGCGGGCTGCTTTCGAACACGGCCGCGTCCACATTCTTGTTGAGCAGCAGGCGCTCGCCCGTCTCCCAGTCGCTGAAGCCATCCTTGGGCAGCAGGCGGCCGTTGACGAACAGGCCGTCCTGGCAGGTCAGGCCGACCTTCTGGCCGCCGATCTGCAGCAGCCACGCGATCAGGCGCGCGGCCATGGTGCTGCCGTGGCCGCCGGCGATGCCGACGATGGGCATGCGGCCCGTCTCGGTGACGCTGAACAGGTGGTCGACGATGGCCTCGCCCACGTTGCGCGGCTTGCCGCTGGCCGGCTTCAGATGGGCCAGCAGGCCGGGGCTGGCGTTCACTTCGATCACGGCGCCGCCCTGCTCCTCCAGCGGACGGCCGATGTCGGCCGCCACCAGGTCGATGCCGGCGATGTCGAGCCCCACCACGCGCGCGGCCAGCGTGGCCGTGGCCGCGACGGACGGGTGCACCTGGTCGGTGACGTCGAAGGCGACGTTGCCGTTGGTCTGGATCAGCACCGGCTGGCCGGCGGCCGGCACGGAATGGGCCGTCATGCCCTGGCGCTCCAGCTCCAGGATCACCTCGGCCGATTCATCGGTGCGGATCAGGTTGAGCGGCGCGTCCTCGGTCTCGCCACGGCGCGGGTCGATGTTGATCTGGGTGTCCACCAGCGTCTTGATGGTGGAGGTGCCGTCGCCCGTCACCCACAGCGCCTCGCCGGCGGCGGCCGCGATCAGGCGCTTGCCCACCACCAGCAGGCGGTGCTCGTTGCCGACGATGTAGCGCTCGACGATCACGCTCTTGCTGCCGCCCTTGCGCGCGGCCAGGTGGTAAGCCTTCTCCACGTCGGACTGGGTCATCAGGTTGAGCGACACGCCACGGCCATGGTTGCCGTCGTAGGGCTTGACGACGACGGGCACGCCGATGTCCCTGGCCGCTTCCCACGCCGCCTCGGCGCTGGTCACCAGCTCGCCCTCGGGCACGGGCACGCCGCACGAGGCCAGCAGGGTTTTGGTCAGATCCTTGTCGCTGGCGATGCCTTCGGCGATGGCGCTGGTCTGTTCCGTCTCGGCGGTCCAGATGCGGCGCTGGCGGGCGCCGTGGCCCAGTTGCACCAGGTTGCCGTCGGTCAGGCGGATGAAGGGGATCTTGCGTTCGGTGGCGGCATCGACGATGTTGCCGGTGCTGGGGCCCAGGCACAGCGAGTCGACCATGTCGGTCAGCGTGGCCACGGTGGCGGCCAGGTCGTAGGGACGGTCCTCGATGCAGGCCATCAGCAGGTCGCGGCCGGCGGCCAGCGCGGCGCGGCCCACCTTCTCCTGGCGGGTGCGGAAGGCCATCTTGTAGATGCCGCTGCCCTCGGCCACTTGCCGGGTCTTGCCGAAGCCGGTCTTCATGCCGGCCAGGTTCTGCAGCTCCAGCACCACGTGTTCGAGGATGTGGCCGGCATACGTGCCTTCGCGCAGGCGTTCGAGGAAGCCGCCGCGCTCGCCCACGCCGCAGCGGTGTTCGAGCAGGTTGGGCAGCAGGGCCGTCAGGCGTTCATACAAACCAGGAAGTGCATTCGAGGGAAACTGCTCGAGCGCGCCGATATCCAGCCACGCCTCGATCACTGGGCGGTAAGTCCAGATATTTGGTCCGCGCAAATGCGTTACACGGAGAACTTCAATGTCTTTCTTCTTGGTCATGTTTCGATTCTTGTATCTTTGTTATCAGCCGTGGCCAGCCAGCGCCGTATTGTAATCCCTACGTCGTTACGCACTGCACATTTCCAGTCCAGGACCGCCACCGCCGGGTCAAGCTTGCTGCCAGAAAAAAACCGTGCCCGCGAGGCATCGAATTTTCTTGAAGGCACTTCCGCTCGTCTGCTGCGCGCGCTCTTGCGGTATACTTGCCGCACACGCACGCCGCCCATTCGCCTTGATTTCCGTCAAATGGTTACCCACTGACAGAATACCGTAAATAACTGCATCCAACAGCCGCATTCCGGCCCGCCGAGCGCGTTTATTTCCGGGGCAGGCCGCGCGATCCGCCATTTTCCCTTTAGTTTACAGTTTTTGCCTTGCAGCAAGGACCGACCCGGAGTACGTCACATAATGACAAGCACACAACTTTCCTCACCGACCAGCCAGCCCGACGTGCCAGAACGGTGGCGCTCCGAGGTACAGGCGCAACTACCTTCAGGTGAGAACGTTGCAAGTGCCCTGGAGGTTGACTTGGATCATCAACTTCATTTCTCCAGGGGATTGGTGCTGGTCACGCCCGAGCGTATCGCGACGCGCGCGCCGGGCGCGGCGTCTTGGCGGCAGTGGCCGTTGCGGGCCGGCATGGCCCTGCGCCACCACGACCACGCGGGCGTGGGCCACCTGGAACTGGTGGACGAATCGGGCCGGCTGGCCGCCTGGCGCTTCACGCTGGGCCAGAACCTGCACGCGATCCGGCTGGTCGAACAATTCGACGCGCTGCTGCAAAGCAAGGTGACGGGCCTGCCCGTGGTGCGCGACGAGCAGCACGTGTGCCCGAGCTGCAAGGCGCCGCTGGAGCCGGACCAGGAGGAATGCCCGATCTGCACCAAGGTGGTCTACACGCCGCCGTCGACCTGGACCCTGTTCCGCCTGTGGCGCTTCACCAAGCCCTACCAGGGCCAGCTGGGCCTCGGTTTCCTGCTCATGCTGCTGAGCACGGGCGCGCACATGATCCCGCCCTACCTGACCATGCCGCTGATGGACAACGTGCTGATCCCGTATCAGAACGGCAAGCCGGTCGACCCCATGCTGGTGACCATGTACATGAGCGGCCTGGTGGGCGCGGCCGTGGTGGCGTGGGCGCTGGGCTGGGGCAAGACCTATGTGCTGGCCCTGGTGTCCGAGCGCATCGGCGCCGACCTGCGCACGGCCACCTATGAACACCTGCTCAAGCTGTCGCTCGAATACTTCGGCGGCAAGCGCACCGGCGACCTGATGTCGCGCATCGGCAGCGAGAGCGACCGCATCTGCGTGTTCCTGTCGCTGCACCTGCTGGACTTCGCCTCGGACGTGCTGATGATCATCATGACCGGCGTGATCCTGTGCTCGATCGACCCGTGGCTGGCCGCCGTCACGCTGCTGCCGCTGCCCTTCATCGCCTGGCTGATCCACGTGGTGCGCGACAAGCTGCGCACCGGCTTCGAGAAGATCGACCGCGTGTGGGGCGAGGTCACCAACGTGCTGGCCGACACCATCCCCGGCATCCGCGTGGTCAAAGCCTTCGCGCAGGAGGCGCGCGAGGCGGCCCGCTTCCGCACGGCCAACAAGCACAACCTGGCCGTCAACGATAAACTGAACAAGATCTGGTCGCTGTTCTCGCCCACCGTGTCGTTCCTGACCGAGCTGGGGCTGCTGGTGATCTGGGTGTTCGGCATCTGGCAGGTGGCGCACGGCCACATCACGGTCGGCGTGCTGTCGGCCTTCATCGCCTACAGCAGCCGCTTCTACGGCCGGCTCGACTCGATGAGCCGCATCGTGTCGGTGACGCAGAAGTCGGCCTCGGCCGCCAAGCGCATCTTCGACATCCTCGACCACGTCTCGTCCGTGCCCGAACCCACCAACCCGGTCAAGCTGGCCAAGGTGGAAGGCAACATCACGCTGCGCGAAGTGGGCTTCCGCTACGGCAACCGCGCCGTCAACCGCGGCATCAACCTCGACATCAAGGCCGGCGAGATGATCGGCCTGGTCGGCCACTCCGGTTCCGGCAAGAGCACGCTGGTCAACCTGATCTGCCGCTTCTACGACGTGTCCGAGGGCGCCATCATGCTCGACGGTGTGGACATCCGCGCCTTCCCCGTGTCCGACTACCGGCGCAACATCGGCCTGGTGCTGCAGGAGCCGTTCCTGTTCTTCGGCACCATCGCCGAGAACATCGCCTACGGCAAGCCGGACGCCACGCGCGAGCAGATCATCGCCGCCGCGCGCGCCGCGCACGCGCACGAGTTCATCCTGCGCCTGCCGCAGGGCTATGATTCGATGGTGGGCGAACGGGGCCAGGGCCTGTCGGGCGGCGAACGCCAGCGCATCTCGATCGCGCGCGCGCTGCTGATCGATCCGAAGATCCTGATCCTGGACGAGGCCACCTCCTCGGTCGACTCGGAGACGGAAAAGGAAATCCAGAAGGCGCTCGACAACCTGGTGCACGGCCGCACCACCATCGCCATCGCGCACCGCCTGTCCACGCTGCAGAAGGCCGACCGCCTGGTGGTGCTCGACCGTGGCGTGGTGGTGGAGGAAGGCGCGCACGACGACCTGATGGCGCGCGAAGGCGCCTACCACCGTCTGTACACGGCCCAGGCCCGCAACGTGGACGTCGATCCCGACGACAGCAGCTCCGATTAAGAACACACCATGACCACTACCCGCTTTGAATTAGTCCGCAACCCGTTTGGCCGCCTGGTGCTCACCACCGAGGACGGCCAGGTGTTCGAGAACGTGGCGCCGGCACGCGCCTTCCCCGTGCAGGCGCCCCACGAGGGCATCGCCCTGGTGTGCGTCGACGGCAAGGAGGTGGCTTGGATCGACCAGCTCGACGACCTGCCGCCGGCCATCGCCGCGCTGGTGCGCGAGGAACTGGGGGGGCGCGAGTTCATGCCCGAGATTTCGCGCATCCTCAGCGTGACCAGCTACGCCACGCCGTGCACGTGGAAGGTCCACACCGACCGTGGCGACACGGAGTTCGTGCTGCGCGGCGAGGAGGACATCCGCCGCATCGGTCCCGACACCCTGCTGGTGTCGGACATCCACGGCATCCACTTCCTGATCCGCGACGCGCACGAACTGGATAAGCACAGCAAGAAGATACTGGACCGGTTCCTGTAATTAAGCACTGCCATACTTACGCACCACCGTAGACCAAGGAGCAATCAAAATGCTGACCGTACTGGGACATGCCGTGTCGATCAACGTGCGCAAGGTGCTGTGGACCTGCGCCGAACTGGATCTGGAATACACCCTCGACGCGTGGGGCGGCGGCAGCCGGTCCACCGCCGACCCGGGTTTCCTGGCGCTCAACCCGAACGCCACCGTGCCCGTGCTGCGCGATGGCGACCTGGTGCTGTGGGAATCGAACACGATCTGCCGCTACCTGGCCGCGCGCTACGGCGACGGCACCTTGCTGCCGGCCGAAGCCGCGCAGCGCGCGCAAGTGGAACAATGGATGGACTGGCAGGCCACGGACCTCAACAGCGCATGGCGCTACGCCTTCATGCACCTGGTGCGGCGCAATCCGGCGTTCGGCGACGCGGCGGCGGCAGACGCCAGCGTGCAGGAATGGAACCGCCGCATGGCTATCCTCGACGGACAACTGGCGCGCACCGGCGCCTTTGTGGCGGGCGCGGAATTCTCGCTGGCAGACATCGTGATCGGCCTGTCCGTGAACCGCTGGCTGCTGTCGCCCATCGCGCGCCCTGAGCTGCCGGCCGTCGCGGCCTACCACGAGCGCCTGCTGCAACGACCCGCTTACATCGCCCACGGCGCCAACGGCCTGCCGTAATCACCGCTGTGCGATAAAGTCAGCGCCGAGCTCGCACCGGCGCACCACCGCCAGCGCGCCGCGGCGGGCGCGCTGGCGCCACCTCACTCCGGCGCGAACACGCGCAGCCGGTGGCCGTCGCGGTCCAGCGCCACGAAGGTGTAGCCGAAATCCATCTGCACCGGGCGCTGGGCGATGGTCACGCCGCGCTCCGCCCAGTCGGCGTAGAGGTCGTTGACGGCGTTGCGGTCGGCCTGGGCGATCGCGATCTCGGCGCCGCCGCCGGACGCCATCACCACCGGCTGCACCGTATGACGCGCCCACAGACCGAGCTTGAGGCCGGACTTGAGCGCGAACAGCGCGAAGGTGGGCGAGGCCTCCACCGGCGCCACGCCCAGCAGCTCGGTGTAGAACGTGGCGCTGGTTTGCGGGTTGTCCACATACAGCAGGATGAAATTGGGGTCGATCATGATGCTCTCCGCATAAGTTCAGATGATTGCGCGCTTGTGACGTCGCGAAACATTATGCTAAGGGCAAGTGCTGACAGTTTCTGTCAGTAGTGTTCAGGAAGGCACCATTCCCCCCGCCGTCAATCGTGTTTGTTGGCGAAGAAGTGCTTGCTGACGTTGACCAGTTTTTCCGCCTGCAGAGTGACCGCAGAGCGCTTGCGGCTACCATGGGCGATCTCGTCCTTGCAACGGGCCAACGCCGCGCCCAGTTCCTGCTGGTAGTCGGACGGCCCCAGCACGTTGAACAGGTCGGCCTTGTCGAGCTTGGCCTTGACGCGCTCGTTGGCCTCGCACAGCAGCACGCGCACGCCGCGCGCCTGCATCTTGCGCACCACCTCCTCCAGCGTCTGGATGCCCGTGAAGTCCATGAACGGCACGTGGCGCAGCCGGATGATGAGGATGTGCGGCTCGGTGTGGGTCTGGATCAGCGCCCGCTCGAAATTCTCGACCGCGCCGAAGAACACCGGCCCTTCGATGCCATACACGAGCACGCCGGGCGGCAACGCCGGCAAGCCCTGCTCGGCCAGTTCCTGGGCCAGCTGCTTGTCGGTCTGCGGCTGGACCTCCACCGAGCTCGACATGCGGCGCAGGAAGTGCATGGTGGCCAGGATCACGCCGATGTTGACGGCCACCACCAGGTCGGCGAACACGGTCAGCAGGAAGGTGATGACGAGGATCACCACGTCGGCCCGCGGCGCGCGCCGCACCATGCGCGCGAAGTGTTTGATCTCGCTCATGTTGTAGGCCACCACGAACAGGATGGCGGCCAGCGCGGCCAGCGGCACGTTGGCCGCCAGCGGCGCCAGCGCCAGCACGATCAGCACCAGCGTGATGGAGTGCACGATGCCGGCCAGCGGGCTGTTGCCGCCGTTGCGGATGCTGGTGGCCGTGCGCGCGATGGCGCCGGTGGCCGCGAACCCGCCGAACAGCGGCGCGACGATGTTGGCCAGGCCCTGGCCGATCAGCTCCTGGTTGGAATCGTGCCGCGTGCCGGCCATGCCGTCGGCCACCACGGCCGACAGCAGCGACTCGATCGCGCCAAGCATGGCGATGGTGAACGCGGGACTGATCAGTTCAACGATGCGCGCCAGCGACACGGACGGCAGCTTGAACCCGGGCAGCTGTTGCGGGATGCCGCCGAACGCGCTGCCGATGGTGGCCACGCCGTCGAAGCGGAAGACCACGTAGACCACGGTGGTCACCACCATCGCCACCAGCGGCCCCGGCACGTGGCGCACGCCGGGGATGCGCGGCGACAGCAGCACCAGCAGCAGGCTCAGCACGGCCAGCCCCGTGGTGGCCAGATGCAGCTGGGGCAAAACCTGGATCAGGTTCCACAGCTTTTCGTGGAAGTGGGCGGCCTCGACCGGATGCAGGCCGAAGAAGTACTTCCACTGCCCCACCCAGATGATGACGCCGATGCCGGCCGTGAAGCCGACGATGACGGGCGCGGGGATGAAGCGGATCACGGCGCCCATGCCGGCGAAGCCCATGGTCACCAGCATCAGGCCGGCCATCAGCGTGGCGATTTGCAGGCCATCGATGCCGTAGCGGGCCGTGACCCCGGCCAGGATGGCGATGAAGGCGCCGGTCGGTCCGGCGATCTGGGCGCGGGTGCCGCCGCAGGCCGCCACCAGCGCGCCGGCCACGATGGCCGTGTACAAGCCCTGCTCGGGCCGCGCGCCGGAGGCGATGGCGAAGGCCATGGCCAGCGGCAACGCCACCACGCCGACGATCACGCCGGCCACCACATTGCGCAACAACTGGCTGCGCGCAAACAAGCCGGCGCGGTGCGCCTCGACGATAACGATCATGCTCATCCTTTGCTGTGGCCGGACTACGGGCCGTTGCTGTCCATAATACGACAGCGGCGGTGAAAATGGGCCCCGATGTCAAGGCCGCGCACGGTAGATGGGCCCGGCACGGCAATCGCGCTCCCATTCTGCTAGCATGAAGTCATGCAAACGCGATAACGGGCGGCCATCGCGGCCCGGAGGGTTCATCATGAGAAACCGGCTGCTTTTGTGCTGGCTATTGGCCGGCGCGCCCCTTGCCGGGGGCGCGGCCACCTACGTCAGCCTGAACTTCAACCTCTCCACCTACCCCGATCTGGTGCCGGTGCCGGGCTACCCCGTGTATTACGCGCCCCGGCTGCGCGCCAATTTCTTCTTCTACGACGGCCTGTACTGGCTGCTCTCCGGCGACGACTGGTACGTCAGCTCCTGGTACAACGGTCCCTGGTCCTACGTGGGGCCGGACGCCGTGCCGCTGTACATCCTGCGTGTGCCGGTGCGCTATTACCTGGCCCCGCCCGTCTACTTCGTCGACTGGCGCCGCGATGCGCCGCCGATGTGGGGACGCCACTGGGGACCGGACTGGGAACGCCGCCATGAAGGCTGGGAACATTGGAACCAGCGCGCCATGCCGCCCCGCGCGCCCTTGCCCACCTACCAGCGCCAGTACGCGGGCAACCGCTATCCGCAGCCGGCCCAGCAGCAATCGCTGCAAAGCCAGCACTACCGCTACCGTCCCCACGACGCCGTGGTGCAGCAGCACATCCAGACGCAGGCGCCCGCGATGACGCGCGAAGCGCGGCCCGCCCCGCCCATGGCGCCGGCGCCGGAACGCCAGCACGCGCCGCCAGGACGGCAGGAACGTCAGCCGCAGCAACCGCAACCACACCCCGAGCGTCAACCGCAGCAGCAGCCAGCGGCGCCGCACTACGGGCCGCCGGCCCATGCGCCCACGCCGTTGCCGGCGCCGCCACCGGAACGCATGGAAACAAGACGCCCA
The DNA here is from genome assembly GCF_058801745.1 of Rugamonas sp. GW822-FHT03B10. NCBI lineage: Bacteria > Pseudomonadati > Pseudomonadota > Betaproteobacteria > Burkholderiales > Oxalobacteraceae > Rugamonas > Rugamonas sp. GW822-FHT03B10. The sequence continues at coordinate 179,385 of NZ_JBXANP010000009.1, forward strand.
CCCGCGCCGCGCGAACCGGCGCCGCCCCCGCGCCAGCAAGCGCTGCCGCAAGGCCACGCGGCGCCGCCGCACGAGCCCGCCGCGCGCCCCGAGCGTGGCGACGAGCGCCGCGCGCCGCCCGGCCGGCAGAACGAAGGCCGGCGCGACAAGGAGCAACATGACGAGCGCTGACGTTGTGTGGCGTCGCCCCCTCTTTCCCGGCTTGATCAGCGATTGTTGACTGGAAAATTCAAAAGCCGTCCAGTAAGATTGGGATTCCGGTCGTTCAGGAATCCGCATGAGAAAGACAACCATCGCACTGTCCACGATCGTCCTGCTGCTTGGCCGGGCGGGCGCCGGTGCGCACGCCGCGCCGCTGGCGCCGGAACAGGTGATCCGGGTCTGCGGGCAGATCGCCGAATGGCCGCCCTACCTGTATTTCAAACGCGACCAGGGCGGGCCGACCGATGAGGTGACCGGCTATTCCGCCGAGATGCTGCAACTGAGCCTGGAACGCAAGGGCTTGCGCCACACGTTCGACATGCTGCCTTGGAAACGTTGCACGGAATCCGTCCGGCTCGGCATGCATGACATGATGACCGACCTGGCCAGCAACCCGGAGCGGAGCAAGACCTATCTGGTCAGCAAACCGTACTACAGCCAGCACCTCGTCTATTTCTACGACACGGCGCGGCCCCGGCCGGCCATCGAGTCGGCGGCCGATCTGAAGAAATTGCGCCTGTGCGGCATCAATGGCTACACCTATGCGGCCTTCGGCCTGAGTCCGGCGCAGATGGACACCGGCTCGCAAGACCTGATGCAATCGCTGCTCAAGCTCAAGAACAATCGCTGCGACGCCGTCCCGGAACGGCTGGAGATCGCGCTCGGCTACCAGGCGCTGGGCAAGGTCGATTTCAAAGTGTTCGGCATCGGCTATGGCGTGCTGCCCGACTTGCCGCCGTCGCCGTTCCACATGATGGTGAGCCGCAACGTGCCCTACGCGGCCGAATTGCTGGAGGTGCTCAACGATGGCATCGATGCCCTCGGCCGCAGCGGCGATGCGAAACGGCTGGCGGCCAAGTACGGCATCGCCGATCCCGGCCTGGGCAAGCCGCCGCGCCGCGCCAGCACACCTGTTCGCTGATCATGCCCTTCCCCTGACCGGGTTCGCCGCGCCCCGTTATTTCAATACTATTTGAAATATCGTACAATTATCGGCGCTCCCAACCCTGCCAATCCCAATGAAACCTGAACAAGTCATCGCCGCGCCGGACGCGCTGGCCCAGCAACCGCTCCCCGCCACAGGCATGGAACCGGCCCCCATCGGCCAGACGCGTCCCGTGACGCTGGCGCGCAGGCTGGCCGCCGAGGCCCTGGGCAGCGCCATGCTGCTGGCGATCGTGGTCGGTTCGGGCATCATGGCCGAGCGGCTGGCCGGCGGCAACGTCGCCATCGCGCTGCTGGCCAACGCCCTCGCCACCGGCGCCGGACTGGTGGCGCTGATCCTCATGCTCGGCCCCGTCTCGGGCGCCCACTTCAATCCGGCCGTCACCCTGTCCGAAGCGTGGCAAGGCAACCTGGCGAGGCGCGACGTGGCGCCCTACATCGTGGTGCAGATCGCCGGCGCGTTCGCCGGGGTGGCGGCCGCCCACGCCATGTTCGACGCGCCGATGTTCGTGGCCTCGGAGCACGTGCGCACCGGCGCCAGCCAGTGGTGGAGCGAAGCCGTGGCGACGTTCGGCCTGATCGCCGTCATCATGGGCTGCGGGCGCAGCCGGCCGGCGGTCACGCCGTTCGCGGTCGCGGCCTACATCACGTCGGCCTACTGGTTCACGGCCTCGACCTCGTTCGCCAACCCGGCCGTGACGCTGGCGCGCGCGGCCACCAACACCTTCGCCGGCATCCGCCCGGCCGACACGCCCGGCTTCATCGCCGCGCAACTGGCCGGCGCGGCGGCGGCAACGGCGCTGTTTGGCTGGCTGTACCGGGCTCCGGTATCATCGGGTGACTGACTCCGGAGCCCACATGCACATACGCGACGCCATCGCCGACGATGCCCAAGCCATCGCCGCCATCTACAACCCCTACATTGCCGACACCACCATCTCGTTCGAGGAGCATGCGGTCACAGACGCCGACATGGCGCGCCGCATCGCCGACGTGCAGGAGGCCGGCCTGCCCTGGCTGGTGATCGAACAAGACCGGGCGGTGCTGGGCTACGCCTACGCGACCAAATGGCGCGTGCGCCATGCCTACCGTTTTTCCGTCGAGAGTTCCGTTTATCTGGCGCCGCAGGCGGCCGGCCAGGGCCTGGGGACCAGGCTATACACGGCGCTGCTGGAGCGCTTGCAGGCGCAGGGCTGCCACCTGGTCATCGGTGGCATCGCGCTGCCCAACGCCGCCAGCGTGGCCCTGCACGAGAAAATGGGGTTCGAGCAGGCCGCCAACTTCCGCGAAGTGGGCTTCAAATTCGATCGCTGGATCGACGTCGGTTACTGGCAGAAAAACCTGGCCACCACGCCGCAGCCCTGACGGCGCCACCGCACGCCACTGCGGCATTTGTTGGCAGGAGCGCGGTGGCTAGTGGGCAAGCACAGCATTGGGCGTACCGGACACGCCGGCATCGCGGAACTGGCGCGGCGTCTGGCCGTGATGGCGGCGGAAGGCGCGGATGAAGTTGGAGGTGTCGCTGTAGCCGGCCTGGGCGGCGATCTCGTCGATGCTCAGGACCGATTGCGCGAGCAGCAGCCGCGTCGCCTCCATGCGCACGCGGTCGAGCAGCTTCTGGTACTGCTGCCCTTCCTGTTGCAGCAAGCGCCGCAGCGTGCGCGGCGACAGGCAAAAGTGGTCGGCGACCTGGTCCAGCGTCGGGTAGCTGCCGCTGTGGCCGGCCAGCCAGGCCGCCACCCGTTCCGACAACCGGGCCGAGCCGGTGCGCAGATCGAGCTGGCACTGGCGCAGGGCCACGGCGTGCGCGTGGGCGTCGGCCGTGGGCAGTTCGCGGTCCAGCAGATCTGCCGGGATGCGGGCGGCCAGCATGGCGGCGCCGAACTGCGCGTCGCACGGACAGTGGGCGGCGCGCTCGGGCGCCCAGGCCGGCGGCGCGAACGGATATTCGATGCAGACCCGGCCGATGCCGCCGCTGACCAGCCCGCGCAGCACCTCGATGATGGTGAACGCGAACACCGTGCAGATGAATTCCTCCAGGCCAAACAGCGGCACGACGGGCACGCATTCCAGCCGCGCCCAGCCGCCCGCCTCGCGCAGCGTCACGCGCAGGCCCGAGCAGCGCAGGCTGCCCAGCATCTCCGCCGTGCGCAAAGCCTGGCGCACCGTGTTGCTGGAGAAGATGGCGTTGCCGACGTTGCCATGCACGTTGGCGCGGATGCGCCGCCCCCACGCGATGGCCAGCAACGGGTCCGGGCATTGCTGCACGGTCAGCCGCAGCAGCGTCAGCAGGCGCGCAAACGCGATCGGACCGGCCGCCTCGCTGAGCGCCGAAGGCGCCAGGCCGGCGTCCGCCAGCAAGGCGTCGACGTCCAGCCCGCGCTTACGCAGGGTATTGCACAACAGGCGCACATAGACGGGATGAATAGCGGGCGCCTGGCGGGCGCGCAAAGCGGTGGCGGTAGCGTTCATGGCGTCCAGCATAACCGAAGTTGGCCTGAAATGACTATCGAATGTCCATCCCGGCCCTGTGGCACCGCCCGTCGGTGCGGCGACAATAGCTGGAATCAGTCAGGGCGCGGCCACGCCGGAGCGGCATGGTTGCGGATACGCTCACACCACTTTACGCGCAAAACCTCATGAAAACGAAAATCACGGCATTATTCGGCATCGAACACCCGATCATCCAGGGCGGTATGCACCACGTCGGCTATGCGGAAATGGCGGCCGCCGTCTCCAACGCCGGTGGCCTGGGCATGATCACCGGCCTGACCCAGCGCTCGGCCGACGACCTGGCCCGCGAAATCGCGCGCTGCCGCGAGATGACGGACAAGCCGTTCGGCGTCAACCTCACCTTCCTGCCCATCATCAACACCCCCGACTATCCGGCCTATATCCGCGCCATCGTCGATGGCGGCGTTCGGGCCGTCGAGACGGCCGGCAACAATCCGCAGAAATACCTGCCGCAGCTGCATGAAGCCGGCGTCAAGGTGATCCACAAGTGCACCTCGGTGCGCCACGCGCTCAAGGCGCAAAGCATCGGCTGCGACGCCGTCAGCGTGGACGGCTTCGAATGCGCTGGCCACCCGGGCGAGGACGACGTGCCCAACTTCATCCTGCTGCCGCGCGCGGCCGACGAGCTGGAGATCCCCTTCGTCGCCTCGGGCGGCATGGCCGACGGCCGCAGCCTGGTGGCCGCGCTGGCGCTGGGCGCGGACGGCATCAACATGGGCACCCGCTTCATCGCCACCAAGGAGGCGCCGGTGCACGAGAACGTCAAGCAAGCCATCGTGGCCGCCAGCGAACTCGATACCCGCCTCGTCATGCGCGGCCTGCGCAACACGGAACGGGTGCTGCGCAACGCGGCCGTCGACCGGCTGATGGAAAAAGAGCGCGCGCTGGGCGCCGCGCTCAAGTTCGAGGACATCATCGAGGAAGTGGCCGGCGTCTACCCCCGCATCATGAAAGAGGGCGACATGGAAGCGGGCGCGTGGTCGTGCGGCATGGTGGCCGGCCTGATCCACGACATCCCCACGGTCAAAGAGCTGATCGACCGCATCATGGCCGAGGCCGACGGCATCATCCGCGAACGTCTGGCGCGCTTCCTGACGGCGTAAGCGGCAACCGGCGCTGCTTGACCAGGGCATACAGCGCCGGAATCACGCACAGCGTGAGGATGGTCGACGAGATCATGCCGCCGACCATGGGCGCGGCGATGCGGCGCATCACTTCCGCACCCGTGCCCGTGCCCCACAAAATGGGCAGCAGGCCGGCCATGATGGCGACCACCGTCATCATCTTCGGCCGCACGCGCTCCACCGCCCCCTCCATCACGGCCTGATACAGGTCGGCGGCCGTGGGCGCCACGCCCTCCTCGCGGCGCCGCGCCTGCAGCGCGCTCCATGCGTGGTCCAGATAGATCAGCATCACCACACCCGTTTCCGCCGCCACCCCGGCCAGCGCGATGAAGCCGACCGCCACGGCGACGGACAGGTTGTAGCCAAGCCCCCACATCAGCCACACGCCGCCCACCAGCGCGAACGGCACCGACAGCATGACGATCAGCGTTTCCGTCAGCCGCCGGAAGTTCAGGTACAGCAGCAGGAAGATGATCAGCAGCGTGATCGGCACCACGACCTTCATCTTGGCGCTGGCGCGCTCCATGAATTCGAACTGGCCGCTCCATGTGGCGTAGTAGCCGGGCGGGAACCTGACCTGCTGTTCGACCGCCCTGCGCGCCTCGGCCACGTAGCCGCCGATGTCGCGCTCGCGGATGTCGACGTAGATGTAGGCCGACAGCAGCGCATTCTCGGTGCGGATACCGGGCGTGCCCTTGGTCACGGCCACCGTGGCCAATTGGCCCAGCGGGATCATGCTGCCGTCGCCGGCCGTCACCAGCACCTGCCGCGCGATCTGCTCGGGCGAGTCGCGCAGCGCACGCGGATAACGCACGGCGACCCCGAATCGCTCGCGGCCCTCGACCGTGGTGGTGACCATCTCGCCACCGAGCGCGCCGCTGACCACGTCCTGCAGGTCGCCCGGCGTGAGGCCGTAGCGCGCCAGCTGGTCACGCTGCGGTTCGATGTTCAGGTAGTAGCCGCCCGTGATGCGCTCGGCGAACGCGGAGCTGGTGCCGGGCACCTGCCGCACCACCGTCTCGATCTGCCGCGCCAGCTGCTCCATCGTGGCCAGATCCTTGCCGAACACCTTGATGCCGACCGGCGTGCGGATGCCGGTGGCCAGCATGTCGAGCCGCGCCTTGATGGGCATGGTCCAGGCGTTGGCCACGCCGGGGAACTGCAGGGCCCGGTCCATCTCCGCCACCAGCTTGTCGGTCGTCATACCGGGCCGCCACTGCGCCTCCGGTTTCAGGTTGATGACGGTCTCGAACATCTCGGTCGGCGCAGGGTCGGTGGCCGTGTTGGCGCGCCCCGCCTTGCCCCAGACCGAACTGACCTCGGGGAAGCCCTTGATGATCTTGTTCTGCGTCTGCAGCAGTTCGGCCGCCTTGGTGATCGACATACCGGGCAGGCTGGCCGGCATGTACAACAAGGTGCCCTCGTTCAGGGTCGGCATGAATTCGCTGCCCAGGCGCGAGGCCGGATACAGCGACGCGAGCATGGCCAGCAGCGCCACCGCCACCGTGGTTTTCTTCCACCGCATGACGGCCGCGATGACGGGCCGGTAGCACCAGATCAGCAGGCGGTTGACGGGATTGCGCGCCTCCGGCATCACCTTGCCGCGTATGAACAGCAGCATCAGCACCGGCACCAGCGTGACCGACAGCAGCGCCGCGCCGGCCATCGAGAAGGTCTTGGTGAACGCCAGCGGGGAGAACATGCGCCCTTCCTGCGCCTCCAGCGTGAACACGGGCAGGAACGAGACGGTGATGATGAGCAGCGAGAAGAACAGCGCCGGCCCCACTTCGCGGCACGCGGCCAGCATGGCCTCGGCGCGCGATTCGCCCTCGCCCAGCCGCTCCAGGTGCTTGTGCGCGTTCTCGATCATGACGATGGCCGCGTCCACCATGGCGCCGATGGCGATCGCGATCCCGCCCAAACTCATCAGGTTGGAGTTCATGCCCAGCAGCCGCATGGCGATGAAGGCGATCAGCACGCCGACCGGCAGCATCAGGATCGCCACCAGCGCGCTCCGCACGTGCAGCAGGAACACCACGCACACCAGCGCGACGATGACGCTCTCCTCGAACAGCGTGTGCTTGAGCGTGTCGATGGCGCGGTGGATCAGCTCCGAGCGGTCGTACACGGTGGCGATGCTCACGCCCTGCGGCAGGCCGCTGCTGATCTCGCGGATCTTGGCCTTGATGTTGTCGATCACCTGCAGCGCGTTTTCGCCGTAGCGCGCCATCGCGATGCCGGACACGACCTCCCCTTCGCCGTTCATTTCCGCCACCCCGCGCCGCTCGTCCGGCGCCAGCTCCACCCTGGCCACGTCGCGCACCAGCACCGGCGTGCCCTGCTCGCTCTTGAGCACCAGGTTCTCCAGGTCCGCCCGGCCGCGCAGGTAGCCGCGGCCGCGCACCATGTATTCCGTCTCGGCCATCTCGACCACGCGCCCGCCGACGTCGCGGTTCGAATCGCGGATCACCTGGGTCAGTTTATTGAGTGAGATGCCGTAGGCGCGCAGCTTCACGGGATCGGCCGTCACCTGGTAGGTCTGCACGAAACCACCCACCGACGCCACCTCCGCCACGCCATGCGCCTTGCTCAACTGGTAGCGCAGATACCAGTCCTGCAGCGTGCGCAGCTCGACCAGCGTCTTGTCCCTGGCCTGCAGCACATACTGGTAGACCCAGCCCACGCCGGTGGCGTCCGGCCCGATCTGCGGGATCACGCCTTTCGGCATGCGGCCGGCGGCGGAATTCAGATATTCAAGCACACGCGAACGCGCCCAGTAGATGTCGGTGCCGTCCTCGAAGATGACGTACACGAACGACGCGCCGAAGAAGGAGAAGCCGCGCACCACCTTGGACTTCGGCACCGACAGCATGGCCGTGGTGAGCGGATACGTCACCTGGTCCTCCACCACCTGCGGCGCCTGGCCGGGGAACTCGGAATAGACGATCACCTGCACGTCCGACAGGTCGGGCAAGGCGTCGATGGGCGTGGCGACGATGGCGGCCACCCCGGCCAGCACCACGAACACGGTGGCCAGCAGCACCAGGAAGCGGTTGCTTCCCGACCAGTTGATTATCTTGTTGAGCATCGTCGTTCCTATCAATGGCCCATGTGATCGTGGTCGTGGCTTGCGCTGGCTGGCGCGGACGCGGACGCGGGCGCTGGCACGGGCATGGGCGCTGGCGCCGCCGCGTGCTCGCCGACGGGAGCGGAGGCGGCGGATGGTGCGGCAGCGGGTGCACCGGCACCGTGCCCGGCGTGACCGAATCCGGCGAGCGCCGCTTTCAGATTGCTCTCCGCATCGATCAGGAAGTTGGCGGCGACGACCACCTGCTCGCCCTCGTCCACGCCTTCCAGTACTTCGACATAATCCTCGCCGCGCGCGCCGGTGCGCACCACGCGCGGTTCAAAGCCGCTGTCCGAGGTGCGCACCAGGACGATGCGTTGCGTGCCGCTGTCGATCAGGGCGGAAACGGGCACCGTCACGGCCGGCGCGCGCGGCGTGGCCGCCAGTTCGAGATGGGCGAACATGCCCGGCTTGAGCAACTGGCCACGGTTGTCCAGCTCAATGCGCACGGGGACGGTGCGGGTGGCCGGATTCAGCGTCGCGTACACATAACTCACGCGGCCCTCGAATTTGCGGCCCGGGTAGGCGTCGATGGCGATGGTGGCCCTGGCGCCGTTGCCGAGCAGGCCGATATCCTGCTCGAACACGTCGGCCACCACCCACACCGAACTGAGGTCGGTGATCTGGAACAGCGTGTCGCCGGGCGCGAAACGCATACCCTGCACAGCCTTCTTCTCGGTGACGATGCCGCTCACGGGCGAGCGCAACGTCAGCGTGCGCCGCGCCTCGCCGGTCTTCTCCAGCGCGCGCAGTTGTTCGGCCGGGATGTCCCAGTTCTTCAACCGCGCCAAACTGGCGTCGGCCAACTGGCGCATGCCGGCCTGCGTCTGCGCGCCAGCGCCTTTCAAGTCTTCCCTGCCCTGCGCCGCGATCGCGTATTCACGTTGCGCCGACACCAGCTCCGGACTGTAGACGTCGAACAGGGCCTGTCCCTTGGCGACCAATTGACCGGTCACGTTCACATGCAGGCGTTCCACGTAGCCGTCGAACTTGGGCGCGACCACCGCCACACGGCGCTCGTCCGCTTCGATGCGTCCGGCGGCGCGCACCACCATGTCGAGCGCACGCCGCTGCGCCGCCTCCGTCTTCACGCCGAGCTTTTGCACCTTGTCCGTGCTGATGACGACCCGGTTCGCGACAGCCTTGCTGTCGCCCGCGCTGTCATCCTCGCCTTCGTAGACAGGCACATAATCCATGCCCATCGCATCCTGCTTTGGCGTGGGCGACGTGTCGGCCAGCCCCATCGGATTGCGGTAGTACAGCAGCTTGCGCGGATGCGGCCCCGGGGCCGGCGCGCCCGCCTCCGTGGCCGCCATCGCCGGCGTTGGCGCGCCCCGCTTGCCCAAGCCGTATCCCGCAGCGCCAGCCAGCGCCGCCGCCACCACTGCCGCCACCACCGCCACGCGTGCGCCTGCGTTCATAAGTCTTCTCCCACAATGCGTTCGATTTGCGCCAGGCGCAATTGCGCTTCGGCTTGTGTCCTGATCCGGTTCTGGCGCACTAGCCGGATTTGTCGTTGGGCGTCGAGCAAGGTGGCGAAATCGACCTTGCCGTTCTCATAGCCGGCCAGCGCCGCCTTGAAGCCGAGTTCCGCCTGCGGCAGCAAGGTGCCTTCGATCAGCGTCGCGGTGCGGCGCGCGGTATCGAGGCCAGCCACCTGCTCGGCCAGCTCACCCTGCAGTTGCTGGGCCAGTCCCTGCTGGCGTGCACGGGCCGCCGCCAGCATGGCCTCGGCCTCGCGCTCCTGCGCGCGGCGCGTGCCCTGCTGGAGCGGAATGTTCAACTCGACCATCAACTCCCACTCCCGTATCCCGCCACCGCGCTGCACGGGGGCCACGCCCAGCGTCAGGTCCGGGTAGCGGTTGCGGTAAGTGAGGTCGCGCGATTTCTCAGCCGCACCGGCGCGCGCACCTTCCGCCGCCAACTGGGGATTGGACGCGTACAAACGAGCCGACAGCGCGGACAGGTTCAGCGCTGGAATGGGCGGTATCGTGCGCGATGATTCGGGTGCGGCCAGCGGCGCGTCCGCCGGCCGCGCCATCATGGCGTTCAGGCGCGCGCGCACCTGCGCCTGCTCGCCCTCCAGTGCGATCAATTCGCCGGCCAGATTGCTCTGCTCCACCTGCGCGCGGATCACGTCCGCCTGCGCGGCCAAGCCGCCCGCATAGCGTGCCTGCGCGATCTGCTCGACCTGCCGCGACAGGGCACTGATTTCTCCGATCAGCGCCGCGTTCTCATGCAAGTAGCGCAGCTGCGCGTAATCGCTCTTGACGCGGGCCGCCACTTCGGTCCAGGTGGCGCTGGCGCGACCCACGGCGCCGCGCGCCTCCAGCGCCGCGATGTCGCCGCGCAGCGCGCGCTTGCCGAACCAGGGCACGTCCTGCGTCAGCTGATAGCGCGTGCTGCCGGCACGGTTGGGCAGCAGCGTGGGATTCTGCGCGCCTTCCTTGGTGATGTCTTGTAATTCGATGCGAATGCGCGGATCGGGCAGCGCCGACGCCGGCGCGATGCGCTGATCGGCCGCCGCCGCCTCTTGCCGCATGGCGGCCACGTCGAAATTGGCGGCACGGGCCAGTTCCAGAACGCTGGCCACGGTGGCGCCGGGCAGTACGTCGCCGGCCAATGCGACAGGCGGGCATAGCGACAATACCAACAGGCAGGCCGCCGGCCAGCGCGGCACGCGCAATGCGGGCGGCGCGAATGGCGCGAGTGGTGCGCATAGCGCGGATGGCACGGTCAGGCCGGCCAGAAAAACGGGGATGGACATGGTGACTCCAGACAGCACGAAATGAATGCCGCGCGCCATACGGCGGCGCGGCGATGGATTGCGCTGTCAGGAGATCAAATACGGAAACAACAGTGGCGCACGGCCAGCGAGGGTGCGCCGCGCTCGGCGGGCGAGGCGTCCGGGTGGTGCGGCAGCGATGGCAAGACGCCGTCGGCCATGCTCACCACGCATTGCGGCAAGAGGATGGGGCAAAACGGCGTCACATCGGGCGCCGGCGTGCGGTCCAGCGACTGGCCCGCCGGGGCGCAATGCTCCTGGCACAGGCCGGCGGGCTGTCCGACGGACTTTCCGCTGTCCATCATGGCGCAGCCGGGCATGTCGACCGCCGCGACTTGCATCGCGACCTGCATGGCCGCCGGCTGGGCGACCTGACACGCGTGCGCCGCCACAGCCAGCTGCATGAACAGCAGGCTGATCAGCGCTAGCAGCGCAGTCAGGGTCCGGCTCCGGCGGGTAAGGCGCATGTTGCTCGATCGCACATCAACGAGGGAATGGCTTGATTATACTCAGCTCGTATGACGATGGGCCTTGCTTCAGATCAAAAAAATCAGGCCAAGACCAAAAGCAGACATGGCATCGACGACCGCTCAGACGCACAGGTAGCCACCATCGACGTTGAGGACCGCCCCGGTGGTGTAACTCGACGCGGCGGACGCCAGGTACAGCACCGTGCCCGCCATCTCGGAAGGCTGGGCGGCCCGGCGCATCGGCACGTGCGCCAGCAACTGCTTGAGCACGGCGGGCGACTCCTTCAGCGCGGTGGTGAATTTGGTGTCCGTGAAGCCCGGCAGCAGCGCGTTGCAGCGCACGCCCGCCTGCGCCATTTCGACCGCGAAGGCCTTGGTCATGGAAATGACGGCCGCCTTGGTGATCGAATAAATCCCCTGGTGCATGCCCGGAATGACGCCGTTGACGGACGCCACGTTGATGATGGAGCCGCCGCCGTTGGCCGCCATCAGCTTGGCGCCGTGGGTGGACATGAAGAAGTAGCCACGGATGTTCACGTCCACGGTCTTCTGGAACGCGTCCACGCCGGTATCGGCGATGGGGCCGAAGTAAGGACTGGTGGCCGCGTTGTTGACCAGGATGTCGAGCCGGCCATGGCGCGCCGCCAGTTGTTCGTACAAGCCTTCGATCTGCGCCATCTCGCCGATGTGGCAGGCGGCCGCTTCGGCCGATCCGCCGGCGGCGACGATGTCGTCGGCCACACGCTGGCAGTCGTCGATGCGGCGGCTGGTCACGATCACGTGCGCGCCGCTGGCGGCCAGCAGGCGGGCGATCTCCTCGCCGATGCCACGGCTGGCGCCCGTCACCAGGGCGACCTTGCCGGTCAGGTCGAACAACTGGGTTGCGTTCATCGTGGTGTTCCCCTCACGGTTGATAGGCTCGTTCATCGCACGCTCCCGCCGGCCGTGATCACGGCCCGGCAACGCTGGCCCAGGTAGCGCACCATGTCGCCGAAGCCGGCGAACTGCGGATTGGTGGTCTGGCCCAGCGCGTAACGGCGGTAGATCTGCTGCGCGATCACCATCAGGCGGAACAGGCCGAACACTTCATAGAACGCGAAGTCGCCGATATCCGTGCCGGTGCGCTCGGCGTAGTAGGCCAGCACTTCGCGCCGCGTCAGCATGCCCGGCGCGTGCGTGGGCTGGCGGCGCGAGGCGCGGAACGCCGGTTCATCACCGGCCTCCACCCAGTAAGCCAGCGAACCGCCGAGGTCCATCAGCGGATCGCCGATGGTCGCCATTTCCCAGTCGAGCACACCGACCACGCGGGTGGGATCGGCCGGATCGAGCACCACATTGTCGAAGCGATAGTCGTTATGGATCACGCACTGGCGCGTATCGCGCTGCGGCCGCACGGCGCCCAGCCACGCGACCACGTCCTCGCAGGCGTCGGTGCCCTCGGTCAGCGCGCGCTGCCAGCGCGACGTCCAGCCCGCGTACTGGCGCTCCACATAACCGTCGCCCTTGCCCAGCGCAGCGATCTCCGGACGCGCCGTATCGACGTTGTGCAGCTCGATCAGCCGGTCGAGCACATTGGTGCACAAGCGGCGCACGCCGGCCGCATCGAGGCCCAGCTCGGGCGGCAGGTCGCGCCGCAGGATGATGCCGGGCAGGCATTCCATGGCAAAGCACGGCGCGCCGATCACGGCGGGGTCGTCGCAGCGGGCCAGGATGGCCGGCACGTAGGGATAGCTGGGCTTGAGGGCCGCCATCACGGCCGCCTCGCGCAGCATGTCGTGCGCGCCCGCGCCGGCGGCGCCGGCCGGGGCGCGGCGCAGCACCAGCGCGCGCTCGCCATAGTTGATCAGGTAGGTCAGGTTGGAGGCGCCGCCCTGGAACTGGCGAATCTCCTGCTCGCCCTCCAGCCCCGCGATGGCGCCTTTCAGATAGGCGTCCAGGCGGACCATGTCGAGCCGGTCTTCATCGCGCACGGGGCGGGCGTCGGCGATCGCGGTGCTCATGCGCGCTCCTTTCCCGCAGCCGCCCGCTGCCGCGATGCGCGATTGACCACCACGCCGCGCAAGGTCCGCGCGCGGCTACGTTCAGATGCAGAGAAGTCCATGATGTGAGAGCCAGGTTGTTACGATACGGTCAGCCTACGCGAATTGAACCTATCCATAAAATGAATATTAATAATGCGGCAGTATGAATGGGGTTAATATGTCGGGAATCGTCATCCACGCCGCCGCACCATCTCATGTCCAACGACAGCCGCATCGATTTGAATTTGTTCCGCGTCCTCGACGCCATCTATCAACAGGGCGGCATCACGGCCGCCGCACGCGCGTTGCACCTGACGCAACCGGCCGTGACCCACGCGTTGAACCGGCTGCGCGAGCACTTCGACGACCCCCTGTTTGTCCGGCAGGGCAACCGTATCGTGCCGACCGAGCGCACGCTGGCCATGATCGACACCGTGCAAAACCACCTGCACGGCCTGCAGAGCACCTTGCGCAGCGAAGCCGAGGTGCAGCCCGAGACGCTGGATGTGCAGATGACGCTGGGCACGCGCGACATGCTGGAATCAATGACGCTGCCTGCGCTGGCCGCCGCCTTCGCGCGCGAAGCGCCCCGGCTACGGCTGGCCAGCCGGCGCGTGCCGCTCGACGAGATCGAACGGGCGCTGGCAAGCGGCCAGCTCGACCTGGTGTTCGAACGCCGCCTGCGGGTGGGGCCACGCGTGGCCAGCGCCTATATGTTCGACGAAACGCACGTCGTCGTCATGCGCCGCGACCATCCGCTGGCGCATGGCACCCCGACCCGCGACGATTACTTCGCGGCGCAGCACGTGTGCGTCTCGACGTTGGGAGAACCCAACACCCTGGACGTTTTGCTCGGCAACGATGGGCGCCACCGGCAGATCCACCTGTACTGCCAGCACCATTTCGCGGCCTGCCAGATCGCGGCCAGCGGCGACCTGCTGCTGACCCTGCCGCGCTTTTACGCGCTGCGCCTGGCCCAGTTGCTGCCCATCGTGGTCAAGCCGCTGCCGCTGCGGGTCAAGCCGTACCAGATTTACGCCTACTGGCATGAACTGCGCGACGCCGACCGCATCCATCAATGGTTCCGCGAACGGGCGATCCAGGTGGTGCGCGAGGCGGCCATGGCGGCGCTGCCCGCCCATTAAAGGAGTGTGAAGATGAATATTGGTGATGCCGCTGCGACCTCCGGGGTCTCGGCGAAACAGATACGACACTACGAAAGCATAGGCTTGCTGCCGCAGGCCAGCCGCACGGAAGCCGGCTACCGGCGCTATGACGACAAGGATGTGGCCCGCTTGCGCTTTATCCGCCATTGCCGGGGGCTAGGTTTCTCGCTGGACCAGGTGGGCGAATTGCTCGACCTGTGGCAAAACCGCGAGCGCTCGAGCCGCCAGGTCAAGGCGCTGGCGCAGGCCCACCTGGCCGAGCTGGACGCCAAGCTGAAGGAACTGCAGGAGATGCGCACCGCGCTGGAACGCCTGGTGGTGTGCTGCCATGGCGACGAACGGCCCGACTGCCCGATCATCGAATCGCTGGAGGCGGACGTGGCCGGGGCGATTCCGGATGCCCGCCCAGCCAGTCTCCATCCGCATGGCCACTCGCTGGCCAAGTCCCGACAACGGGCCCGTTAGCCGGAGCCGCTGAATCGCGGCGAAGAGGCTGTGTTGATAAATAGGCAGTAGAGGGAATCTTGACGCAAAGTTACATTTTCAATCACTTGATCCTGTGCCATCTTGAGTACATCCGGCAATTTCGGCTTTCTGGCGGAGCATTCTGCATTACTCGTTCAGCTGACAACACCGGCGGAACAGGTCTTTGCCAGCGCCCCCAATACCACGCTGATTAAGCTGCGCCAATTTGGGGAAGCAATGGCGCAGGATCTGGCCGTTCGCTACGGCGTCGGGTTCAATGACAAAACCACGCAAAGCGACCTGCTCTACAAGCTCAATCGCGAGCTCGAGCCGGAAATCCGCACGCTGTTTCATACCCAGCGCATCGAAGGCAATCGCGCCACGCATGAGTTCCATACCAGGCATACAGAGGCCATGGCCAAAGCCTTCCGTGGCGAACTCGTCCCGCAAGACCCGAACGACGAACCCGCCAGCGAACTCCTCAAGCGCCTCGCCGCACAGCGCGAAGCTGCGCCCAAAGCAAAACATACCAAGAAATCGGCTACCACAACCATTTAACTTACCCAATGTGCCCAGTCTGGCGCGAAACACGCAGCTACCACTGGATCGCCTACCGGCGCGATATCGCCTAGCCCGATCTTTAACCGCTCAATCCGCTGCGCAATGATTGCTGGTATGAAAACGAAAAAGGCCAACCCGAAGGTTGGCCTATCTCGTTGAATCTATTGGTCGGGGCGAGAAGATTCGAACTTCCGCCCCCTTGCACCCCATGCGCGAACTCTGCATGTAAAAAACCTTTTATAATCAAAGGTCTAAAAAATTAGATATCCAATATACAATATCGCGACGAACTCAGCAAAGTAACATAACCGTCCAGTTACCCATCGGCATTATCGGCTTTCAGCGAATTTAACTGGGGAGGCGTGTTGACTATCTTTCCACCCAAGCCCTGGCGGCGCGCCAGACCGGGTAGTCGTAGCCCTCGATCGAATGGACAGCCTGACACTTCGCGTTCCCGACAAGGAGGTTGAGCGGCGCCGCGGCCGGCTCGCTCAAGCTACGGCTCCCAGCTTGGCGTCTTCGTCCGCAGGTTCCACCATGCCACCAGCCGATGGCTCGGTTGCCTTTCCTAAAAGTAGCGGCTACGGCAAACGTATCAAAATTCAGCGGACCCGATATTTTGCTTGGACGGCAGCAATGAATTTTGGCCACTCGACGGCTCGTTGCGCTGCTATCGACTGCACATGCGGCCTGTCTCCCAAGCACTGAAGCAACTCACTTGCTGCGGGGAAGTCGTCCAGAAGGTCGATGTCGAAGAGTTTCTTGGCGACTGACACTCCCAATTCAACGGAGTAAAGAAACACGATATCGGCCAAGGTGAGCGAGTCGCCCGCCAGGTAGGGTGAGAACTTCGCGTGTCGCTTCAGCGCTGCAAAGCCGGAGGTCAACTCGTCGCGCGCCTTGGCTTTGATTGCATCTGAACACTTCGCGCCGAACAGGGCCTCTGGATAGCAACTGCGTGCCGGCAACTCAATGTACAGCTCAAGCTCTTTCATCAAAGCGCGTACACGGGCTTTCTCACCTGGGTCCTTAGGAAGCAGCGGAACACCGCCGGACGTCTCTTCGATGTAGTCGAGCAGGACGCTGGTTTCATTCAGATAGCCGTTGGGTGTTTCCAAGTACGGCACTTTTCCGCGTGGGCTTTTGGCGAGGAATTCGGGACTTTGGCCCGGATAGGTCAACACAAATTCGAAGGGTACGCCTTTTTCGAGCAGCGCCAATTGCACCATATTGACGTAATTGCTAGATGGGAAACCGTAAAGCTTAAGCATCATTTTTTCCTGGTATTTTTTGGGTATTAAGCTGACAGTCCAATTGAAGGATTGATCAGGTATTTACCCCCGGTGGCACGCTGGCTGTAGATGGCAATTTCATCGAGATGGAGCGCTTCGGCCAGTGACACCACCCGCGTATAGTGGCAGGCGAAAACCGTTTTCAGGTCAGCAAGTACGCACGCCTGCATCTTCATCCGCTCGCTCGTACCAAGTGTTTGCATGTAGTGCGTTAGCAACCAACCGCTGATGCCAAAGGCCAAACCAAAGTTAAGCCTGATGGTGGTCGGGGAACGATCAAGCACCCCGTAGATGTATGCCTGCTTACGCGTTGCCGACCCATATCGGCTATAGGGCTCGGATTGAACCAGCGATTTTTCCATCACGGCCATGATCTGCGTCAGTAATTCCCCCCCGCCGATCGGGTCGAATACCAGCGTCGCTCCTGTGGCCTCAATCGCGCTCGTCAGATCTTGAAGAAAGTGTGGTGACGCGGAATTGCAGACCCACCTGGCCCCCATTTCCTTGAGCAGATCGTACTGGGACTGGCTACGAACAATATTTACCAAGCTGATATTATCTTTCCGACACAGCTTGATCAGCATCTGCCCCAGATTGCTCGCCGCGACAGTATGGACGATCGCCTTGTGTCCCTCCTTGCGCATGACATCCACCATGCACAGTGCGGTGAGCGGGTTAATAAACATGGCCGCCCCATCCGCCGCCGTGCAATCGTCCGGCAGCTCGACACATTGCGCGGCCTTGGCACAGCGATATTGCGCATACATCTCGCCACCGAATGTGGCGACCATTTTGCCGAGCAAGGCCTGTGCTTGAGGTGATTTTCCGGCTCGTACAACCACGCCGGCACCTTCATTGCCTACTGGCATCGATTGATTTAGTCGGCCTTGCATGGCGGGCATTGCCGTCGCCGGAACGGTGGCAGAGACGACCGGAAATTCCGCTGTTCCGGACGCTTTCGCAGTCGTCAAGTCTGCTGCGCCAAAAAGCAGGTTGAAATCAGACGGGTTGAGTGGCGCCGCCTCAACCCGGATGATCACTTCATCCACAGCGGGCTCGACGACGCGAATTTGCCGCAGGGATAATTCCAACTCTCCACTGTCTTTGATTAAAGAACGCAGTTGCAATCCTGTGGTCGCTGGATGTGTCATGGCTTTCCTTGTTGAATGCTTTTAGAAAACAAGGGTAGTAGTTTCAGATAAATCACCACGGAGAACTATCAGTTTTCCGCAATGTGTGAATTTGTTCGACTATCCGCACCGACCAAAAACTGAACCGGGTGTTCTGGTACCCCTGCCAGATAATCATCATTCGACTGGACATGCGCCCCAGACTTGCGCATAGTTAGGCCATGCACAATACCGACACACGCCCGCCCCTGCCCGCGGTGGAAATCCGGGACATCGACAACCAGTCGATGGTCGACGCCGGCTTTCAAGTGATCGACCAGGACCTGGTGCGCCTGCAATCGAAACCGCTCAAGGCGCGGCAAGTGATCATCCGTCTCGATGGTTGCATCCTGGTCCACCAGTTCACCAACCTGCGGCTGCGCTCGCGCCCCAGCCTGCCCGACCAGTTCATCGCCTTCGTGGCGTTCGGCCCCGACGCCAGCGGCAGCGTCAACGGCCTGCAGGTGCGCCACGACATCATGCTGGCGGTTCCGCCCTCCACCGGCCTCAGCCTGGTCAGCGACCCCGGCTACGAAAGCATCACCTTCCTGCTGCGCCCGGAGGACGTGAGCGCCCACCTGAAGGTGCGCGATCTGGAGGACAGCTTTCATCTGCCGCAGGAGGTGCAAGTGCTGCACGTGGGCGCCGATTCGGCCGGCAGCCTGTTCGCCTTGGGCAAACGGCTGGTCGAGCTGGCGACGGCAGACCCCGAACTGTTCAACAACAAGGAACAGCGGGCGGCCGCACAGGCCGACCTGGTGGACACGCTGCTGACCACGCTGTCCGCCACCAGCAAGCTGGAACCGGAGCGGCGCGAACGCACGCGCCAACTGCAAAGCGACATCGTCCGGGCGGCCGAGCGCTACGCGCTGGCGCACGCCGACGAGCGCCTGTACGTGACGGACCTGTGCCGCGCCGCCGGCGTCAGCGAGCGCACGCTGGAATACGCGTTCCGGGCCGTCATGGCGCTCAGCCCCACCGCCTACCTGACCCGCATCCGCCTGCACCGGGTGCACCACGCGCTGTTGCAGGCGCGCCCGGGCTCGACCACCGTGACGGAACAGGCGCTGAACTGGGGATTTTGGCACTTCGGCGAGTTTTCGCGGGCCTACAAGGACTGCTTCGACGAACTGCCCTCCAACACGCTGCGGCGCAGCGCCGGCCAGTCGTAGCGGGGGATTCGGATTTCCGATAGCGCCGTCGGGTGAATTCAAGAAGACTCTTGAACACCTCACTCCGACCGGGAATCCCCATGACACCGACAAGCAATGTACTGATCGACAATCACCACGGCCTGAAATTCACGGAAAGCCCCCGCTGGCACGACGGCAAGCTGTGGTTCATCGACATCCACGACAAGGGCATCAAGACGGTCGCGCCGGACGGCACGCTGGAGACGGCGCTGGCGTTGCCGTTCCTGCCCAATGGCCTGGGCCGCACGCCCGACGGCGCCTGGCTGTTCGGCGACGCGCTGGGCCGCCAGCTATACCGCTGGGATGGCGCGCAACTGGCGCAACTGGCCGACCTGTCGCAGTTGACCACGTTCTGCCTGAGCGATGGCATCACGGACGCCCACGGCCGCTTCTACGCGGGCGACATCGGCTACAACTTTTTCGACCCCGCCAACCAGCCGGTCGACACCTGCGTCATCGTCAAGGTGGAGCCGGACGGCAGCGCGGCGGTGGTCGCGGACGGGCTCTCGTTCCCCAACGGTATGGTCATCACGCCGGACGGCAAGACGCTGATCGTGGCCGAATGCATGGCGCACCGCCTGACGGCCTTTGACATCGACGCCGCCGGCGCCCTGCACAACCGCCGCGTGTGGGCCGCGTTCGACGCCGGCGTGCACCCGGACGGCATCTGCCTCGACGCCGAGGGCGCCGTCTGGGTCGCCAACCCCGAGGGCCGCGACCAGGTGCTGCGCGTGCTCGAAGGGGGCCGCGTCACGCACCGGATCAAAGTGGGCACCGACGCCTTCGCCGTGATGCTGGGCGGCGCGGACGGCCGCCAGCTGTTCATCTGCACGTCCGCCTCGCACGACCCGGCGCAGATCGCCCGCGCCCCGTCCGCCCGCATCGAGACGATGCCGGTGGAAGTGGCCGGCGCCTGAACCGCGGCGCGCCGGCAGGGCCGCGCCCGGGGACCGGGACCGGCCCGCCTCTCCGGTCCCGCCCACCGTGTTACCTGGTGAGGATGTGGATCGCCACCGAACCTTCCTCCACGCCGATCAAGCCGCCGCCGTTTTCCTGGATCGCATGGCGGGCGCCCTGCACCTGGCGAGCGCCGGCCTCGCCGCGCAACTGGGTGACCAGTTCGAACAACTGGCCGATGCCGGTGGCGCCCAGCGGATGGCCTTTCGATTCCAGGCCGCCGGACGGGTTGATGGGCAGGCGTCCGCCCAGCGCGAACTCGTTGCGCTCGGCCGCCGGTCCGCCTTCGCCCAGCGGCACGAAGCCGAGGTTCTCCGACTGGATGATCTCGCCCATGGCGGCCGCGTCGTGGACTTCGGCCACGTGCATGTCCTGCGGGCCCAGGCCGGCGATTTCATAGGCCTGGTTGGCGGCCAGGCGGGCCAGGTTCAGTTCCGGCTGGTCGTAGCGGCGGTGACTGAAGCTGCGGATCACGCTGGCCGCGACCTTGATGCAGCGCGACTTGTCCGCGCCCAGCCGCTTGAGGCCCTCCTCCGTGCACAGGATGACGGCGGCGGCGCCGTCCGACAGCGGCGCGCACATCGGCAGCGTCAGCGGATAGGTGATGGGCGGCGCGGCCAGGATCTCGTCCACGCTGAACGGCTTGCGGAACTGCGAATACGGATTGAGCACGGAATGGCCGTGGTTCTTGGCCGCCACGGCGGCGATCTGGCGCTGCGTGGTGCCGAAGGTCTTCATGTGGTAGCGGCACATGGCCGCGTAGATCGCCATGAACTTGCTGTACGGGCGCTCCGACTCGCTGCCGGCCGGCACGGGCACGCCCTCGCCCATCTTGATCAGCGTCGCATAGTTCTCCTCGGCGCGCGAGACGTCCCAGCCCGCCTCCATGACGGTGAGCGCCTTGAGCTTGTCGGCGATGTTCATCTTCTCGCAACCGATGGCCAGCGCGATGTCGGTGGCGCCGGCGCGCAGGCCCTGGATCGCCAGGTGCACGGCCGAACTGCCGGCGGCGCAGCCGTTGTCGACGTTGAAGATGGGGATGCTGTCGATGCCGATCTTACCCAGCACCACCTGTCCCGGAATGGCGAACTGGCCTTGCAGCGGGCCGTTGGTGATGCCCGCGTAGTAGGCGGCGCCCACCTGTTCCGGCAGGCAGCCGGCGTCCTTCAGCGCGCCGCGCAGGGCCTCACCGGCCAGGTCTTCCAGGCTGCGGTCGGGATGGCGTCCGAAGACGGTCATGGAGATACCAGCGATGTAAATTGTGCTCATGATTGTTCCAATGTGAAGTTGATGTTGACGCTGCGCTTAAATCTTGCGGCCCTGCCCCTGCCAGTAGCCGGCCCGCAAATCCTTCTTCAGTACCTTGCCCGACGGGCTGCGCGGCAGCTGCGCCACGAAGTCCACGGACTTGGGCGCCATCACGCTGCCCAGTTGCTGCTTGCACAGCGCGATCAGCTCGTCGGCCGCCACCTGCTGGCCCGCGTTCAGCTCGACCACCGCCTTGACGGCCTCGCCCCACTGCGCGTCCGGCACGCCGATCACGGCGCAGTCCTGCACCGCCGGATGGGACCAGATCACCTGTTCCACCTGGCTCGGGTAGACGTTGAAGCCGCCCGTGATGATCATGTCCTTCTTGCGGTCGGTGATGTGCAGGTAGCCGTCCTCGTCGATGCAGCCGATGTCGCCCGTGTGCAGCCAGCCGTCGATGATGGTCTCGGCCGTCTTGGCCGGCTCCTTGTAATAGCCCTTCATCACCAGGTCGCCGCGCACGCAGATCTCGCCGGACTGGCCGCGCTCCAGGATGCGTCCGTCGTCGTCCATGATCTCGACCTGCACCAGCGGGTTGGGCCGGCCCACCGAGGACAGGCGCGCGTCGCTGGCCGGCTGGCCGGCGTGGACATGCTCGCCCGGCAGCAGGGTCGAAATCGAGCCGGGCGCCTCGGTCTGGCCGTAGCCGCCCGTCATCACGGGCCCGAACACCTCGATCGCCTGCTTGAGCTTTTCGACCGACATCGGCGCCGCGCCGTACATGAAGTAGCGCAGCGACGAGAAATCCACCTTCATGTTGATGTCGGGGATGTCGAGCAGGCGATAGATGACGGTGGGCGGCAGGAAGATCTCGGTCACGCGGTGGCGCGCTATGGCGGCCAGCATCAGCGCCGGGTCGGGCTTGGACAGGATAATCACGGCGCCGCCACGGCACGTCACGGGCAGCGACAGCAGGCCGGCCGTGTGGGTCATGGGCGCGGCCGCCAGCGTCACCGGCTTCTCCTCGGGTCCGTAGGGGCAGGCCATCAGGAAGTGGGCGAACGCGGCCTGGTAGCCGCGGTGCGTGTTCATCACGCCCTTGGGCGCGCCGGTGGTGCCGCCCGTCGGCATCACTGCCACCACGTCGTCCATGTCGACCCGCACGTGCGGCTTGCTGGCCGACTGGCCGGCGATCCACTCGTCCAGCGCGACGGACTGGCGCACCTGCGGCGTGGGGCCGTCGATGCAGATCCAGTGCCTGACCTTGGGCAGCTGCGCCTGCAGGCCGGCGATGGTGTCGGCGAAATAGGCCTGGTAGAACAGCACCTCGCAGTCGAACTGGTCGAGCACGTAGCGGTTCTCCTCGGCCGCGTTGCGCGCCCCCACCGGCAGCCAGCACATATTGGCGCGCCACAGGCCCAGCGCGCAGGCCCAGGCCGTGGTGTCGTTCATGGCCCAGACGGCGCCCTTGGTCTCCTTGGGCAGGCCGGTGGCCAGCAGTGCGTTGGCGATGCGGCACGACAGCTCGCCCACTTCATTGAAGCTGTAGCTGCGCTCGTCCTGGATGTAGGCGGGACCGTGCGGGTTGATGCTCCAGCCCCGGTCAAAGAAATCGATCATGGCCATCTGCGGCCTCCTTCCAATGGTTCGATGAGTAAAAATGTCGGCACGCCGCGCCGTGTCAGCGCTTGGCGGCGAAGTGCCGGTCGTTCAACAGGAAATGCGACAACGCCGGGATCAGCACCAGCGCCCCCACCATGTTCAGCAGGAACATGAAGGTCAGCAGGATGCCCATGTCGGCCTGGAACTTGATGGGCGAGAAGGCCCACGTGATCACGCCGGCGGCCAGCGTGACCCCGACCAGCGCCACCACCTTGCCGGTGAACAGCACCGCCTCGCCGAACGCCGCCGCCAACGGCAGGCCGCGCCGCTGACCGGCCAGCTGCACCGACAACAGGTACAGCGCGTAGTCGACGCCGATGCCCACGCCCAGCGCGATCACGGGCAGCGTGGCCACCTTCACGCCTATGCCCAGCGCCACCATCAGCGCCTCGCACAGGATCGAGGTGAGCACCAGCGGCAGCACCGCCACCAGCGTGGCGCGCCACGAGCGGAACGTCACCATGCACAAGGCGATGACGGCGCCGTACACGTACAGCAGCATGGTCGAATTGGCCTGGTGGACGACGATGTTGGTGGCCGCCTCCACGCCGGCGTTGCCGGCCGCCGGCAGCAGTTGCAGCACCTTGGCGTCGGTCGGATTGTCGGCGATGAAGCGCTCCACCACCGCCAGCACGGCGCTCAGGGTGGCCGCCTTGTGGTCGGTCAGGAACGCCACCAGCGGCATCACCGAGCACTCGGTGTTGAACAGCTCGGGCGTGTTGACGCTGGCCTGCTGGGCGCCGTAGTTCAGCACGTCCTGGTTGCGGCTGATGGTGAGCCACTTGGGATTGCCCTCGAACGTGCCGGCCGTGATCTGGCGCACCACGTCCGGCAGCGATTGCGTCATGCGCACCTGCGGCAGCTGCTGCAGCTCCCACGCCAGGCGGTCCACCGTGTCCAGCGTCGCGTAGCGCAGGCAGCCCTCGGGCGGCGTCTTCACGATCACGGCGAACACGTCGCTCGACAGCGCGTAATGGCTGGTGATGAACGCGTTGTCGCGGTTGTAGCGCGACTGGGCGCGCAGCTCGGGCGCGCCCGGGTCCAGGTCGCCGACCTGCAGCCGGGTCGACACGGCGTAGGCGGCGGCGCCGCCCAGCGTGGCGATCACCAGCGTGGCCAGGGCCCAGCTGCGCCGTTCGGCGAAGTGGTCGAGCACCACCCACAGCCCGCGATGGCCGGCCAGCTGGCGCTCCTCCTGCTCCAGCGTGCGGCGCGCGGCGTGCGGGCTCACGCCCACGTAGCTGAGCAGCACCGGCAGCAGCAGCAAGTTGGTCAGCACCAGCACCGCCACCCCGATGCTGGCCGTGACGGCCAGCTCGCGGATCACGGGGATGGGGATCAGCACCAGCACGGCGAAGCCCACGGCGTCGGCCAGCAGCGCGCTCACCCCGGCCAGGAACAGGCGGCGGAAGGTGTAGCGCGCCGCCACCAGGCGGTGCGTGCCGCGGGCGATGTCCTGCATGATGCCGTTCATCTTCTGGGCGCCGTGGCTGACGCCGATGGCGAACACGAGGAACGGCACCAGCATCGAATACGGATCGAGCTCCAGGTGGAACACGGCCAGCAGGCCGATCTGCCACAGCACGGCCACCACGGAGCAGGCCAGCACCAGGAAGGTCGAGCGCATGCAGCGCGTGTAGCCGAACAGCAGCACGGCGGCGATCGCGAGCGCGATCAGGAAGTATTGCGCCACCTGCACCAGGCCGCTCAGCAAGTCGCCCACGATCTTGGCGAAGCCGATCACGTGGATCTTCACGCCCCACGGTTTGCCGTCCGGCGCCAGGCCGTGCTCGTAGCGCTCGCGCAGGCCATCGAGGTCGCGGCTGAACCGCCAGTAGTCGATGCGCTCGCCCGTGGCGCCGCGCTCGAGCAGCGGCAACTGCACGGCGGCCGAGCGCATGTCGGTGGCCACCAGGTTGCCCACCAGGTTGGCGCGGTTCAGGTTCAGGCGCAGCCGGTCCAGGCTGGCGCGGTCGCCGTTGAAGCCGTCCGGCATCACGGGGCCGCCCTGGAAGCCCTCCTCCGTCACCTCGGTCCAGCGCACGGCCGGGGTCCAGATCGATTTCATCCAAGCCCGGTCCACGCCCGGCATCAGGAACAGCTCGTCGTTGACGTGCTTGAACGCCTCCAGGAAGCGGCCATCGAGCACGTCGCC
Source organism: Rugamonas sp. GW822-FHT03B10 (assembly GCF_058801745.1). Lineage (NCBI taxonomy): Bacteria > Pseudomonadati > Pseudomonadota > Betaproteobacteria > Burkholderiales > Oxalobacteraceae > Rugamonas > Rugamonas sp. GW822-FHT03B10. The sequence continues at coordinate 204,440 of NZ_JBXANP010000009.1, forward strand.
GTGCGTGTTCTCCACGACGACGCGCAGGCTGTTGCCCATGCCGCGCAACTCGCCGCTGTTTTTCAGGAAGTTCTGGATGTAGGGGTGGCCGGTCGGGATCATCTTCTCGAAGCTGGCGTTGACCTGGACCCGCGTGGTCATCCAGCCCAGCACCAGCGTCAGCAGCAGACAGACGGCCATGAACGCGCGGCGGTGGTTGAAGATCAGCCGTTCCAGCCAGTTGCCCGACTGGGAGGGGAATTCCGCCAGATCGCGGACCACCGGTATTTCGGTGGAAACAGAAGTCAGTACCATGAGATCAATTCCTCGGCAGTGGCACGCTGCGCAGTCCGCGCATTCCGGCCATCACCAGCTTGTTGGAGCTTACTTGCAGGGCCGCCAGCGACTGGCTGGCCGGCAGCGCCATGCCGTTGAAGGTCTGGCCGCCGTCGCGGCTCACCACGACTTTGCCGATCTGGTCGGCCAGCCACAGGCTGCCGTCCGCGCCGCGGGCCGACGCCGTGATGCTGCCCTGCAGGCCCGTGGCCAGCGCGGTCCAGCTGGCGCCGCCGTCGCGGCTGATGACGGCGTGGCCGCGCATGCCATGGGCGATCAGGGCGTCGCCGCAGTCGAGCAGGCCGAAGAAGCTGCCCTGGTAGCCCGTGTCGACCCGCACCCAGCGCTGGCGTGCCGTGTCGAGCCGCATCAGCAGCCCCGCCTCGCCGGCCGCGAACAGCTGGCCCCGGTGCGCGCGGATGGCGTACAGATTGAGCAGCTTGTCGCTGTTGTCGCTGCGCGCGTACCAGCTGGTCCAGCTGGCGCCGCCATCGCGCGTTTGCAGGATCAGGTTGTAGGCGCCCACCACGAAGCCTTCCCGGGCGCTGGTGAAGTACAGGTCCAGGAAAGGCTTGTCGGGGCCGGCGGCCACGTTGCGCTGCGCCTCTGCCATCAAGCGGTCGCGCTCGGCGCCGGCCGGCTGCGCCGCCAGCTGCGCCAGCACCAGCGCGTTGACGGCCACGCCGTCGAGCAGCTTGCGCCAGGTGGCGCCGCCGTCGGCGCTGGCCAGCACCACGCCGTCGTGGCCGACGGCGTAGCCTTGCCGGGACGTGACGAACTGCACCGCCGTCAGGTCCACGCTGACCGGCATCGCCACCTGCGTCCAGGTGGCCCCGCTGTCATTGGAGACGACGGCGTGGCCGCGCTGGCCCACCGCGATCAGCCCCGTGGGGCCGAGCGCGGCCAGCGCCGTGATCTGGCGCTGCGTCACCAACGCGCTGGGGCGCGCCGGGCGTTGCAGCGGATCGGCGTGACCGGCGCCGGCCACGCCCAGCGCGCCCAGCACGCTGGCGGCAAGGGCGAAGGCGGCAAGGCCGTTGGGGCGTGGCTTAGCGAACACCGGCCGCTCCCAGCGCGTCCGGGGTCCACTGCTTCTCCGGCAGCCCTTCCATGTACTTCAGGCCGAACGGATAGGCGCCCAGCAGGCCGATGATGTTGTAGCTGCCGCTCGCGAAGTCATAGAAGAACTGCGAAGTGGCGCCCGGCGCCGGCTGCTCGTAGGCCGGCGTGAAGGCGGTGAAGCCGGCGCGGTACAGCAGGCCGCGCCCGTCGAACTCGTCCGACGCCAGCGCATACCAGCTGTCCTCGTCCAGGTAGAAGGTGCGCTTGGAATAGATGTGGCGCTTGCCATCCTTGAGCGTGCCCTCCACCACCCACACGCGATGCAGTTCCCAGCGCAGGTAGTCGGGATTGACGTGCTTGGGGGTGGTGACGGCGTAAGGGTCCTTGGCGTAGGACAGCTTGTAGGCGTTGTAGGGCACGATCATCTCGCGCTTGCCCAGCAGCTTCCAGTCGTAGCGGTCCAGCGCGCCGCTGAACACGAAGCTGTCGTCGAAGGTGGAGGTGCCGGCCGTGGCGGGATTGGGCGTGTCGTAGGACAGGTCCGGCGACAGCTTCACGCGCCGCTGCCCCGGCAGGTATTGCCAGCCCTTGCGGGCGTTTTCCAGCGGGTTGATGTAGTCCTGGATCAGCAGCGCTTCGCCGACCCGGCGCGCCGGCGCCGAGTACGCGACCTTGGTGCGGAAATAGATGTCCTTGCCGCCCGAGGCGCTGCCGCGCTTGGGATCGTAGTATGGGTATTCCACCGTGATCTCGCCGGTGGTGGCCAGCACGGCGCTGCCCGTCGCGCTGACGTTGATGGAGTCGTACTTGGCCACGTAGGCGTGGCCGGCGTAGCGCAGCAGGTGGTTCCACATGGCCTCGTTGCCGGTCTTGGGGATCGGGAACGGAATGCCGGCGTAGGTGCCCTGCACGCCCAGGCCGCCATCGATGGCCTTCACGGACGTGGCGTTCTTGACCGAGTTATCGAGCACATACTTGGGGTAGGCGGCGCTGCGGTGCGACGGGTACACGTCGACCCGCATGCTCGGATAGCGCTTGAGCAGCTCGCGGGTGCCGACCGTCAGGCGCGACTCGTACTGCGCCGCGTTGGCGCCGGTGATGGCGTACAGCGGCTTCTCGCCCGCGTACGGGTCGGGGCGCACGCCCGAGCCCTTCTGGAAGTCGGCCGGCGCCGTCGTCAGCCCGCCCGTGTACGGTGGAATGGTCTTGTCGGCGTTGCCGGCCAGTTCCGCGCCCACGGGGCTCAGGGTGGTGCCCAGCTTCTTCGCCTCGTCGGGCGAGATGGCCGCGAAGGCCGAGGCGGTGGCCATGGCCATGGCCAACGTGGGCAAGGTCCACAGATTCGAGTGTTTCAACATGATGCAGTCTCCGTCGTGTCGTGTTAGAAGGTTGTCTTAAAGGTCAGCACCAGCATGTTGCGGTCCGACAGCGCCGCGTAGCCGGGCGCCACGGCCGCGATGCCGGTCGGGGTCGTGGCATAGGGGCCGAAGGCGGCGATGTAGCGCAGCGCCAGGTTGTATTTGTTCTTGTAGTCGGCCACGATACCGATTGCGCGCGTGCCCGAATGGGCCGCCCCGCCGCTGACGACGGCGGCCTGGCCGCTCAGGCCCACCTGGTAACTGAGCGGCAGCGAGAGGTCGAGCTCCGGCAGCGCGCCCAGCCAGGACGGCGTGAACGACAGGGCCAGCGTGCTGGAGGAACGGGTCACGGCGTCGATGTTGGCGGCGCCCGAGGTCTTGCCCGCCGCGTAGGCGGCCGTGCCCTTGTACAGGTTGAACGGATCGGACGTCACCTTCAACACGCGCATCCACGTGGCTTCGCCCGTCAGCGTGGCGATGTCGAACAGCGGGGTGCGCGGCAGCACGCCCACCAGGTTCAGCACCGCGTGCGCCGTGTTGCCGCGCGCGCCCGGCACTTCGCCGCTGTCGGCCAGCGCCCACAGGGCCTTGCTGGCCGCCAGCGGACCACCCGGCAGCGCCGTGGCGAGCGCGTTCTGGCTCACCAGTGGCATGTTGCGGCGCGTGCTCAATTCGGCGCCGATGCTGACGCCTTCCACGGTCTTGGCCAGCGACGCGCCGAAGATCGAGATATCGCTGGCGAAGCTGAAGTGGTATTTGCCGGTCGCCGTGCCCGGTTCGAGGGCCAGCCATGCCTGGTTGGCGATCTCGGATGTGCGGCGCGCGTACAGGCCCAGCGTGCCGTCGAGCCACTCGGGACTCCAGTGCGCCGACAGGCCCCAGTCGCCCGTCTTCCCTGGCGTGATCATGCGGCCCTGCGCGAACGGGCCGAAGCGCTGGCCGCCCAGCAGGGACGCGTCCTGCGAGGACAGGTAGGTGCCCGACTCGGCCACCCGCGCCGCCTCCCATTCGAAGAAGGTCTGGGCCGCGATCGACAGCTCGCTGGTGGGCTGGACCTGCACGGTCACGCCATTGCGCGGACGATACAGCTCCTTCGCTTCCGTGCCCGGCGTCGCCGTCGACTTCCAGATGTCGAGCGCGTACTGGCCATACGACACGCCATGGATGGCGCCGTACAGCAGCAAGCCCTCGCCCCAGAACGCGGTATGGCGGCCGAGGCGCACCGACACCGGCACGTCGCCGGCGTCGAAACTGGCGAAGCCGAACGCGTCGAGCAGTTCGCCCGACGGGCCCTTGGCGTAGCGGCTGCTGTACGGGGACAGCGAGTTGGGGCCGCCCAGGCCGTTGTAGGTGGCGGGGCTGTTGGCGTCCGTCGCCAGGCTGCGGTAGGCCGCGTCGGCCCAGGCCGCGCCGCTCACGCGCACGCCGTACTTCTTGTCGACCACGAAATCGAGTTCGCTCAGCAGATCGAGGCGGTTGGTCACGGCCTGGTTCTTGGCGAAGTTGCGGTCGCCGTCGTCGGCCTGGGGGTTGCCGATGATGGCCGGATCGCGCTCCTTCATGCGCACGCCGTAGTTGTAGCGCACCGTGTTATCCCAGCGCAGCACGGCGTTCGGATTGCCGGTCTCGATCTCGATCGCCTGCGCCGGCGCGGCGCCGGCGCCGGCCAGCACCAGCACGGCCCAGGCCAGAGGGGTCAGCTGGAAGCGGTGTTTGTCAGTCATGGTCTGTCTCCTGTTTCTCTCGTTGAAGTCCGGCGCGGGCCGGCTTCACTTTCTAGGGGTGGGTGATAACTAAGGGGCTGTTGCAGCGCTCAGTCGACGAACGCCACCACGCGGGCCGGCGCGGCGCTGCAATGGGCCAGCTTGATGGGGAAGAAGCCGACCATGAAACCGCTCAGCGGCAGCGCGCCCAGGTTGGTCATCTGCTGCACGATGAACGCTTCGCGCTCGACGATCGCCTTGTGGCCATCCCACAGCACGGCCTTGTCCCTGGTCTGCTGGAACTTGCGCGCCATCAGGCCGAACGGCAGGTCCCATCCCACCGCGTCGGTGCCGAGGATGGTGGCGCCCTGCTGCGTCAGGTGCAGCGTGCCGGCCCGGCCCATGCCCGGCTGCTGGTAGTACTCGACGTCGTCCATGCAGTAACGTTCCTGGCCGGTGCGGATCAGCACCGCGTCGCCGGGTTTGATGACGGTGCCGGTCGCCGCCATCGCCGCGTCCAGCATCTCGACGGTGATCTCCTCGCCTAGCTTGGCCCACGGCCGGACGTCGAGCACCAGGCCGGGCCGATACAGTTCGCTCAGCGCGATGTCGGTGATGGTGCGGGCCGGCGCGCCGGCGATGCGCGATCCGCTGTGCAGCGGCGCGTCGACGTGGGTGCCGCAGTGCGACGACATGTCCGTCAGGATTTCCGAGCCCCAGCCTTCGCCGTCCGGCAGGTCGTCATGGGTGCAACCCAGGTATCTGCAGAACTCGTCCGCGCCCTGCTCCTTGGGATGCTGGTATTCGATACGCGGCGCCACCACCACGGCGGCGGCGGCCAGTGGCGGCGGCAGCCTGGCGCGGTTGGCGGGGTCCAGGGTCTGAGTCAAGTCGATCAAGCGCGTCATGTGGAAATCTCCTGTCCGTTATTGCTTCTTATGGGAAGCGTAGTGTCGGATCAGCGCGAGTGCCGCGATATCAGAATTCCGCAAAAGATCGTCCGAACAAAAAAAATTTCCGACGCCATGCCGACGCAAACAACACATGGCCGGGCATTGCGGAATTCCGATAGCCAGATGTTCCGGCCGCCGCCAGAATCGCCTTCATTTTCGATAAGAGAGGTGGATATGCGAGTCGTAAAGCAAGGCGCCAGGTCGCCGCTACTCTGGCCGCTGCTGGCCATGCTGGCCGGGCCGGCAAGCGCGTCGGCGCAGACGCCGGCCGCGCCGGTCGATGCGGCCGCGGCCAACACCCGCCTGGTCCTGCTGGGCACGGGCGCCGGCCCCATACCGCGCAAGGACCGTTCGCAGCCGGCTAATCTGCTGGTGGTGGGCGGCCGCCCCTACCTGATCGACGCCGGCAACGGCGTGTCGCGCCAGCTGGTGCGCGCCGGCTATGTGCCGTCGGACGTGCGCACCGTTTTCATCACGCACCACCATATCGACCACAACGCCGACATGGGCGCGCTGATGTCGTTCGCCTGGATCGAGGACAACAAGCGCCGCGACGCCGGCGTGCCGCCGATGCGCTTCTACGGCCCGGCGCCGACGGCGGCCCTGGTGCAGGCGGCGCAGCAGTTCCTGTCCGTCTCCGAGCGCATCTTCCGCGCCGGCGTGCCGATGGCCCCTGTGGCCGGGCGCTTCGAGGGCAATGACGTGCAGGCGCCCGGCGTGGTGTTCCGCGACGACCGCATCGTGGTGTCGGCCATAGAGAACACGCACTACGCGGGAACGGCGGCCGATGTCGACAAGTCCTACTCCTACCGCTTCGACACACCCGGCCGCTCGATTGTCTTCTGCGGCGACACCGGCCCCAGCGAGGCATTGACGGCGCTGGCCAAGGATGCCGACGTGCTGGTGTGCGAGGTGAACGACCTGGACGCCTCCATGAAGGAGTTCGCGTCGAGCATGCACCTGCCGCCGCCGGCGATGATGGCCGTGCGTCACCACATGGAGGCGCAGCACATCACGCCCGAGCAGATCGGCCAGATGGCGCAAAAGGCCAACGTGAAATCGGTGGTGCTGACCCATTACTCGCCTGGACTGGACGGCGAACAGGACCTCGGCCAATACACCGAAGGTGTGCGCAAGCATTTCGCCGGCCCCGTCATCGCCGGCCGCGACCTGCTGGAATACTAGAGCGTCCTGGCGCCCCGAGCCCAGGCCGCCGTCAAGATCGGTGCGCCATGCCTATGTCCCCTCCCCAAGAGCCCCCCACCGCTGCGCCATGGCGCGGCGGGGTCTTGCTGACCGCCCTGCTGGTATTCGCCTTCGCCAGGGTCCTGCCGCCATTCCAGCTGTTTGAAGCCGATAGCGGCGCCTTCCTGCACGTGCATTTCCTGATGGAGCTGTTCGCCGTGGTGGTGGCGGCGCTCGTGGTGATCATGGCATGGCACACCATGGACCCGCTGTACGCCCGGGTATCCAACCTGCTGATCGCGGGATTCACCCTGGTGGCCGGCTGCGACCTGCTGCATGCCTTGACCTACAAGGGCATGCCGGCCTTGCTGGAACCGGGCAACACCACGACCGCCATCTTCTTCTGGCTCGCCGGCCGCGGCTTCGAAGTGCTGACCCTCTTCCTGCTGGCGCTGCGCCTGCGCCTGCCGGGCAGGCCGTGGCACTGGCAGGCGGCCGCGCTGGCGCTGACTGTGCTGCTGGCCGCCAGCGCCGGCGACTGGACCGGCGCGCTGCCACAAGTGTATGACGAAGCATCCGGCGTCACCGCCTTCAAGACCCATGTCGAATACGCGCTGTGCGCGCTGTACCTGCTGCTGGGGTTCTGGTTCCACCGCCAGGCACGCGCGGAGACGCAGCCGCGCTCCAGCCTGATTGCCCTGTCGTGCATGCTGATGGCCCTGACCGAGCTGATGACCTCCTTCTACCTGCGGCCAACCGATTTCAGCAACGTCTTTGCACATGGCGTCAAGGTGCTGGCGTACGTGCTGGTGTTCCGCGCCACCTTCCGCGTCAGCGTGATCGTGCCGTTCGACATGCTGCGCACGTCGCGCAACGCGCTCAAACAGCAGCAGGAGGAAGTCGAGTCGATCCTGGGCCACGTCAAGGGCGGCATCATGCGCATCAGCCCCGACCTGTGCATCGTGTTCATCAATGAGACGCTGCGCCGCTACATGGAGGTCGCCGCCCGCGCTCCGGCGCTGCCGCTGGCGCAAGCGCTGTCGCCGCGGCACTGCACGGAAATCATCCCCTGCGTTCACCGCGCACTGGCCGGCGAGGAGATGGAACTGGAGATGGCCGTGGACGCCGGCGGCGCGCCGCGCCACCTGGCCATTTCGCTGGCCCCGCAACGGGCCGACGACGGCGCCGTCATCGGCTGCGTGCTGCTGGCCGTGGACGTGACGGCCAGCCGCTTGACCCGGTCCCAGCTCGAAAAGTCGCTGCGCGACCTGTCCGAACTGTCGGCCGCGCTCGACGCCCACGCGATCGTGGCGGTGACGGACGCGCGCGGCGTCATCCAGCGCGTCAACGACAAGTTCTGCGCCATCTCCCAGTACGGGCGCGAAGACCTGATAGGCCGCACCCACGCGATCATCAATTCCGGCTTCCACCCGCCGCGCTTCTTCCATGACCTGTGGCGCACCATCGGCGGCGGCCAGGTGTGGAGCGGCGAGATCTGCAACCGCGCCAGGAACGGCGCGCTGTACTGGGTCTACACCACCATCGTCCCCTTCGTTGGCAGCGACGGCGTGCCGGTGCAATACATCGCGATCCGCGCCGACATCACGGCGCGCAAGCTGATCGAACAGGAGACCGAGAAGCTGGCCTTCTATGACCCGCTGACCGGCCTGCCGAACCGGCGCCTGCTGGCCAACCAGCTCGAACGCAGCCAGATCGAGAGCCAGGGCAGCGGCCAGTATTGCGGCCTCGTGTTCCTGGACCTGAACGATTTCAAGTGGGTCAACGACCTGCACGGACACGGCATGGGCGACCAGTTGCTCAAGTCCGTCACGCAACGGCTGCAGGCCGCGCTACGGGCCGGCGATACCGTCGCGCGCTTTGGCGGCGACGAGTTCGTGATGCTGCTGACAGGGCTCGGTCTGGACATGGACGCCGCCGGCAAGGCGCTGCAGACCATGCTCGCGCGCATCATGGAGGACGTGGGACAGGAACGCATCATCGACGGCGTGACCGTCCGCAGTTCGGTCAGCGCCGGCGTGGTGATGTACCGTGGCACGGCCACCGCCGGCGAGGAGCTGCTGCGGCAGGCCGATATCGCCCTGTACAAGGCCAAGGACAGCGACCGGGGCCGCTGCCACTTCTTCGATCCCCAGCTGCAGGTGGCGCTGATGCGGGAAGCCCGGCTCACGGCATGCTTGCGCCATGCGGCCGACGACGTCCAGCTGCAGCTGTACTACCAGCCGGTGGTGAATTGCCAAGGCAACGCCGTGGGCGTCGAGGCCCTGCTACGCTGGTCCCATCCCGAGTTCGGCATGATCAGCCCCGGCGAATTCATTCCGCTGGCCGAGAAGAGTGGCCAGATCATCGAGATCGGGCTCTGGGTGCTGGAGACCGCGTGCCGGCAGCTGGTCGCCTGGCGCGCCAGCGACGAGACGGCGGCCCTGACGATCGCCGTCAACGTCAGCCCCAGCCAGTTCAGCCACGCCGGCTTCGTCGACCAGGTGCGGCGCACCCTGCGCGCCAGCGGCGCCAACGCCAGCCTGCTCAAGCTGGAGATCACGGAAAGCATGCTTCTGCATAACGTGCACGAGACCATCGACCGCATGCAGACCCTGCGCCAGCTGGGCTTGCGGTTCTCGCTGGACGATTTCGGCACCGGCTACTCCTCGCTCAGCTATCTGCAGCGCCTGCCGCTGGCGCAGCTGAAGATCGACCAGGCCTTCGTGCGGCACATGACGGAGAACGCCAACAACGCGGCGATCGTGCGCACCATCGTGTCGCTGGCCGCCGCGATGAAGCTGGACGTGGTCGCCGAAGGCGTCGAGACGGCGGAGCAACACGAACTGCTGTCGAGCCTGGGCTGCCGCAGCTTCCAGGGCTATCTGTTCGCCCGCCCCCTTCCCGTCGATCAGCTGCGGCCCTGGCTGCAGTCACGGGCTTTACTTGCGCATTGATGCCGGCCCGCCAACAGGCGTCGCCGCTATCGGATTTTTACTTCAACAGTTGGACTAACGGACCTATGAATAACCTCAAGATCTCTACCCGCATCACCATCCTGCTCGGCACCATGATGCTACTGCTCGCCGTCGTCGGCGCCATGGGCCTGAACGGCATGCGCGAGACCAACGCCGGCCTGCGCACGGTGTACGAGGACCGGACCGTCCCGATGGGGCAACTGCTGGCGGTGCAGCGGCTGGTCCTGCGCAACCGCCTCGACATGAACAATTCAGTGGCGCTGGCCGATCCGGAAGCAACCAAGGGCAACCTGAAGGACCTGGAACAAAACCTGGCGGAAGTCGACACTACCTGGGCCGAGTACATGGCGACCTACCTGACGCCGGAGGAAGCGGCCATCGCCGCTGACTTCAAGACGGCACACGGCAACTATGTGCAACAGGTGATCCGGCCGGCGATGGCGGCCATGCGCGCAGACAATCTCGACGCGGTGCGCGCCATGCTCTCCGCCGATGAAACCAAGCTGTACGTTAAGGTGCGCCAGGCCATCGTCGGCTTGACCGACCTGCAACTGCGGGTGGCGAAGACGGAATACGAGGCGGCCCAGTCGCGCTTCACGACCACCGGCACGGTTGTCGCCGCGATCGCCCTGCTGGGCCTGGTCTTCGCGCTGCTGTTCGGACGGATCATGGTGCGCGGCATCGCCAAGGGTCTGAAGGCCGCCGTGGACACGACCGTCGCCATCGCGGGCGGCGACCTGACCAGCCGCATCGACACGGGCGGAAAGGACGAGGTGAGCCAGCTGCTGCGCTCGCTGTCGGCGATGCAGGCCAGCCTGATCGACGTGGTCGGCAGTGTGCGCGAGGGCAGCGAATCGGTCGCCTCGGCCAGCACCCAGATCGCGCAGGGGAACATGGACTTGAGCGGCCGCACCGAGTCCCAGGCCAGCGCACTGGAGCAGACCGCCGCCAGCATGGAGGAACTGAGCTCCACCGTGAAACAGAACGCAGACAATGCGCGCCAGGCCAACCAGCTGGCGCAAAGCGCATCCCAAGTGGCGGTCGAGGGCGGCCAGGTCGTGTCGCAGGTGGTCGATACGATGAAGGGGATCAGCGATTCCAGCCGCAAGATCGCGGACATCATCGGTGTGATCGACAGCATCGCCTTCCAGACCAACATCCTGGCCCTGAACGCGGCCGTGGAAGCGGCGCGCGCCGGCGAACAGGGCCGCGGGTTCGCGGTGGTCGCGACCGAGGTGCGCAGCCTTGCCAGCCGCAGCGCGGAAGCGGCCAAGGAAATCAAGCAACTAATCAGCGACAGCGTGGAACGGGTCGAGCAAGGCACGGTGCTGGTGAATCACGCGGGCGACACGATGGAGCAGGTGGTGCAAGCCATCGCGCACGTGACGGACATCATGGCGGAAATCAGCTCGGCCAGCATCGAACAGAGTGCCGGCGTGAACCAGGTCGGCGAAGCGGTGACGCAGATGGACGAGGACACACAACAGAATGCGGCGTTGGTCGAGGAAATGGCCGCCGCCGCCGCCGCGCTGAACGGCCAGGCCAGGGAACTGGTCCAGGCCGTCGCGGTCTTCAAGTTCGAGCGCGTCGCCAATCACAGCGTCCGCACGGCCAGGGCTGCGCCAATTGCGCGGACCACGACCGACGCCAAGCCCACGCTCAAACTGGCCGCGGCCGGCGCAAGCGCGTGGCGAGCGTTCTGACATCGGCATACCCGCTGATGAAGTAGGCAGGCATGGCCGTGGCAGCGATCCTCGCCGCTGCCTGCCCGCATGGATCACCCATCTTTCAACGTGAGGAGCAACAAGAAGCATTATGAAAAAGATCATACTAGCAAGCGCAGTCTGCGCCGCGTTCGGCAGCGCCCACGCGGGCGCCATGGACGACGGCAATCTCACCATCGGCGGCTTCGGCACGCTGGGCGTGGCCAAGACCAATACCGACAAGGCCGAATTTTCCCGCTACAACCAGTACGAAGGCGTGGCCGACAAGGCCCGCATCGGCCTCGACACCAACCTGGGCCTGCAAGCGAGCTACAAGCTCAACGATGAACTGTCGGGCACGGTGCAGGTGCTGACCCGCAAGAACACCAGCCCCACCTTCACCACGGACCTGACCTGGGCCTTCCTCAAGTACAAGATCAACGATGAGCTGAATGTGCGCGTGGGCCGGGTCGTGCTCCCGACCTTCCTGATCTCGGACTACCAGAACGTGGGCTACGCCAACACGATGATGCGCCCGCCGGTCGAGCTGTACGACCAGGACCCGATCGAGAGCGCCGACGGCGCCGACTTCAACTACCAGCACGCGTTCGGCGACACCAACTTCACGGCCCAGGGCGTCGCCGGCGTCAGCCGCGGCAAGCTGGTGGCGGCCGGCACCAGCACCGTGGGCACCTACCGCGCCCCGGTCGTGGGCCTGAGCCTGGCCCTCGAGCACGGTCCCGTCACGGTGCGCGTGGCCCACCTGGAAGCGAAGATGAACAGCAACGACGTGACCCCGCTCATGCAACTGCAATCGACGTTGAGCGCGCTGGGCTTCCCCTCGCTGGCCCGTGACATCGGCGTCAACAACAGCAAGAAGGTGACCTTTACGGAAGTCGGCATGACGCTGGACTGGAACAACGTGGTGGGCCAGGCCGAATACGGCATGCGCCGCGCCAAGGACCCGATCTACGTCCCCGACAACAACGCTTGGTACGCGATGGTGGGCTACCGCATGGGCAAGGTGCTGCCCTACTACGCGCACTCGGCCATCACCCAGCATGGCCGCTCGGTGACGCTGCCGGCCGGCTTCCCGACCACCGGCGCCCTGTCCAATATCGTCAACGGCCTGCTGACGGCGTCCAAGCAGACCACCGACCTGGTCGGCGTGCGCTGGGACTTCGCCAGGAACGTGGCCGTGAAACTCCAGATCGACCGCGTCAAACCGAAGACCAAGACCGGCACCCTGATCAACGGCCCGGCGACGGGATTGAAGGACACGGTCAACGTGGTGGCCGCTTCGCTTGATTTCGTATTCTGATAAGGAGGATGCCATGAAACTGCTGATCCAGGCCTCCCTGCTGTGCGCCCTGTCCGCCACCGCCTTCCCGGCCAGCGCCGAAACGGTGGTCATCGTCAACAAGGCCAACCCCGCCACGCGCATGTTCTCGGAACAGGCGTCCCAGTTCTTCCTGGGCAAATCGACCATGTTCACGCCGGTCGACCAGGCCGAGGGCTCGGCCATCCGCGCCGACTTCTACCACAAGGCGGCCGACAAGGACCCGGCCCAGGTGAAGGCGATCTGGTCCAAGATCGTATTTACCGGCAAGGGCACGCCGCCCAAGGAGTACAGCTCCAACGCCGAGGTCAAGAAAGCCGTTGCTGCCGATCCCAAGGCCATCGGCTACATCGACAAGTCGGCAGTGGACGATACCGTCAAGGTCATCCTGACCCTGCCATAACGGTGGACGCGTTGTGCGCCCGCCCCTCACCCGGGGCGGCAGGCGCGCAGCAGGGATACCAGTCCCATAAACGAAAAAGGCCAACCCGAAGGTTGGCCTAACTCGTTGATTCTATTGGTCGGGGCGAGAAGATTCGAACTTCCGACCCCTTGCACCCCATGCAAGTACGCTACCAGGCTGCGCTACGCCCCGACTAGGCAAGCATTATAGCAGCCCGCTTATGCTTTTGCCATACTTGCGCAAGACCTTTCCGCAATAAACCATACATTTAGCTCGGATATTCTCCCAACCTAAACGCTCACACCAGCTTGACGGCCAGTTCCGGCAAGCCATCCACGCGCCCGACCAGCGACTGGTCGCGCACCACAGCGCCCACGCCTTCGGGGGTACCGGTGAAGATCAGATCGCCCGGCTCCAGTGCGAACAAGGTGGAAAGATTGGCGATCGTTTCGCTCACCGACCAGATCAGGTGCGCGATCGTGCTGTCCTGCTTGCGCACGCCGTCCACGTCCAGCGTGATGGCAGCGTGGTTGATGTCGCCCGCTTCGGCCGCGCGCACCAGCGTGCCCACGGGTGCGGAGAAGTCGAAGGCCTTGCCCACCTCCCACGGCCGGCCGGCGTCGCGCATCTTGAACTGCAGGTCGCGCCGCGTCATGTCCAGGCCCACGGCGTAGCCGTAGATGTGGCGCGCCGCGTCCTCCACGGGGATATTGCGCCCGCCGACGCCCAGCGCCACCACCAGCTCGCACTCGTAGTGCAGGTTGGCCGTGGCCGGTGGATACGGCAGCGCCAGCACCTGCCCCGGCGCAACCGGCACCACAGCCTGCGCATCGTTCGGTTTGCAGAAGAAGAACGGCGGTTCGCGCTCGGGATCGTAGCCCATCTCGCGCGCGTGCGCGGCGTAGTTGCGGCCAACGCAGTAGACGCGCCGCACGGGGAAGCGCTGTTCGGTGCCGGCCACCGGCAGGCCGACGATGTCATGGGCGGGGAAAACGTAGGAAGTCATGCGGGTTCCTTACAGGTGATTGGGCAACGGGTGAAACGTTCGGCAAGCGTGGCGCACTACGACAGCAGCAAGGCGCCGAGCCCGACGCGGTAGGCGCGCTTGAGAGCGGCCTTGTCCAGTTCCGGATTGTGCAGCGCCCGCAGCGCCAGTCCCTGGAACAGCGCGATGGTCGCTTCCAGCCGGCCATCGATGGTGGCGTCGTCCGCCGCCAGGCCATGGCGTACGCGGCCAGCCTTGACGATGGCGCGGAACTGGCCGCGCATACGGCTGTCCGCATGCACCAATACGGCCGCCACCTTGGGATTGCGCGACGCTTCGGCGAAGATTTCCAGCTTGAGCCGCCAGAAGTCCGGCGCCATGTGCTCGTCGACGGAGTTGTCGCTCTCGTCGACGATCGCTTGCAGCGGATCGCCCTTCTGCTCCAGGTCGCGCAGCAGCAGCGCCACACGCTCCACTTCCTCTTCCACGAAGGCCGCGATGATGGCGTCCTTGCCGTCGAAGTAGTTGTAGATATGGCCGGCGCTCATACCGGCCGCCTTCGATATCTCGGCCATGCTGGCGCCGTGAAAACCGCTGCGGCTGAAACAGGTGGCCGCAGCGTCGAGCACCTGCCTGCGGCGGCTCTGCGCCCGTTCCGGGTCCGTATGGCGTTTTTCCGTGATGCTCATGGCTGCTTTCGTGATATCTGGTTCAGGCGATACTGTGGACAAGCCGGCGGCGTTTGTCAATTTGCGCGCGTGCCCGCATCTGCCCCGACACCTGCGCCGACTTCTGCACCGGCACCAGCGCCGGCTCCTGCGCCCGCCGCAGCCACCTGGCGGCTGCCCTCCTCCTGCCAGCCGCCGCCCAGCACCTTGTACAGCGTGACGGCATTGCCGGCCTTGGCCAGACGCGCCGTGATCAGGCTTTGCCTGGCCGCGTACAGTGCGCGCTGCGACACCAAGGCGTTCAGGTAGGACTCAGCCCCCTTCTGGTAGCGCGCCTCGTGAATGCGGAAGCTCTTGTCCGACGCCTCGGCCAGCGCCTGCTGCGACGCCAGCCGCTCGTCCAGCGTGCCGCGCTGGGCCAGCGCGTCGGCCACGTCGCGGAAGGCGCTCTGGATCGCCTTGTCGTACCTGGCGACAGCGATGTCACGGTCCACCTTGGCGATAGTGAGGTTGGCGCGGTTGGCGCCGCCGTCGAAAATCGGCAGCCGGATCTGCGGCAAGAAGGTCCACGCCGACGAGCCGCCCTTGAACAGGCCAGCCAGATCGCCGCTGGCGCTGCCCGCCGTCGCCGTCAGCGAAATGCTGGGGAAGAAGGCGGCCCGCGCGGCGCCGATGTTGGCGTTGGCCGCGCGCAGCGTCCGTTCCGCCTGCAGCACATCGGGGCGGCGCAGCAGCACGTCGGACGGCATGCCCTCCGGCAGGCCAGCCGTTTCCGTCACCGCCTCCAGTTCGCCCTGCGGCAGCAAGGCGTCCGGCACGGCGCCGCCCACCAGCAGCATGAGCGCGTTGCGGTCCTGCGCCACCTGCGCCGTGTAGACGGCCATCTCGTTGCGGGCCGCCTCCACGCTGCTCTGCGCTTCGTACATGTCGACGCCGGAGGTGGCGCCGGCCGCGAAGCGACGCTGGCTCAGCTCATAGGTGATCTGCTGGCTCTTGAGCGTATCGGCCGCCAGCGCCAGGCGCTGCTGGTCCGCAGCCAGTATCAGGTAGCTGTTGGCCACTTCCGCCACCAGGCTGATTTGCGCGGCGCGGCGCGCTTCCTCCGTGCCCAGATAGGTTTGCAAACCCGCCTCGGACAGGTTGCGCACCTTGCCGAAGAAGTCCAGTTCATACGAGGCCACACCCAGCCCGCCGCTGTACTGGCGGCTGATGGCCGCTTCGCCGTCGGGCCGCATATTGGCCGGCGTACGCGCCGCGTTCTGGCTCACTGATGCCGACACGGACGGCAGCTGCGCCGCGCTGGTCACGCCGTACTGGGCGCGCGCCTTCTCGATATTGAGCGCGGCCACCCGCAAGTCGCGGTTGTTGGCCAGCGCCAGCGCGATCACCTGGCGCAGCTGAGCATCGGTGAAATAGTCGCGCCAGGCGATGTCGGCGGCCGCTTGCGTGCCGGGTGCGGTGGGCGCGGGCTTGTAGGCGTCGCCGGACGGCCACGCTGGCGCCACCGGCGCGGCCGGCTGCTTGTACACAGGCGCCAGGCTGCAACCGGACAGCAGGACCGCAGCGGCGATGGAAATCAAAGTCTTGTTCATGTGCTTTACTCCGCAACAGCGGTTGGGGCCACCGCGCCGCGCTTGGCGGCGAACAGGCCGCGCACCAGCACGAAGAACAGTGGCACGAAGAAGATGCCGAGGAAGGTGGCCGACAGCATGCCGCCCAACACCCCCACGCCAATGGCGTTCTGGCTGCCCGACCCGGCGCCGCTGGCCACAGCCAGCGGCAGCACGCCCAGGCCGAACGCGATCGACGTCATCAGGATAGGCCGCAGCCGCAAGCGCACGGCCTGCAACGTAGCCTGGTGCAGCGGCACGCCCTGCTCCTGCAGCTCCTTGGCGAATTCCACGATCAGGATCGCGTTCTTGGCCGCCAGACCGACAACGGTCAGCAGACCGACCTGGAAGTACACGTCGTTCGACAGGCGGAAAGCCCAGGTGCCCAGCACGGCGCCGATCACGCCCAGCGGCACCACCAGCAGCACCGAGAACGGCACCGACCAGCTTTCATACAGCGCGGCCAGGCACAGGAACACGATCAGAATCGAGATCGAGTACAAAGCCGGCGTCTGCGCGCCCGAATCGCGTTCCTCGGTCGACAGGCCGGTCCACTCGTAGCCGATGCCAGGTGGCAGCTGGGCCGCCATCTTCTCCATCTCGGCCATGGCAACGCCCGAACTCTGGCCCGGCGCGGCCATGCCCAGGATTTCCACGGACGGCATGCCGTTGTAGCGTTCCAGGCGCGGCGAGGCGTAGATCCACTGGCCGCTGGCGAACGCGGAGAACGGCACCATCTCGCCGGCCGCATTGCGCACGAACCATTTGCCCAGGTCCTCCGGCACCATCCGCGCGTCGGCCTGGCCCTGCATGTAGACCTTCTTCACGCGGCCACGGTCGACGAAGTCGTTCACGTAGGCGCCGCCCCAGGCGGTGCTGAGCACCTTGTTGACGTCGCCGATGGCCAGGCCCAGCGCGGCGGCCTGTTGCTGGTCCACCGTGATCTTGTACTGCGGCGTGTCTTCCTGGCCGTTGGGGCGCACGCCCACCAGCAGCGGATTCTTGGCCGCCATGCCCAGCAACTGGTTGCGGGCCGCCATCAGCGCATCGTGACCGACGCCGCCCTGATCCTGCAACTGCAAGTCGAAGCCGCTGGCGTTACCCAGTTCCAGCACGGCCGGCGGCGCGAACGCGAACACCATCGCGTCCTTGATGCGCGAGAACGCGCCCATCGCGCGGCCCACCACGGCCGGCGCGCGCAGCGCGGCGCCCTTGCGCTCTTCCCAGTCCTTCAGGCGCACGAAGGCGAGACCCGTGTTCTGGCCATTGCCGCCGAAGCTGAAACCGGCCACCGTGAAGATCGACTGCACGGCATCCTTTTCGTCGACCATGAAGTGATGCTCGACCTGTTCGATCACCTTCAGCGTACGTTGCTGGGTGGCGCCGGTGGGCAGCTGCACCTGGGCGAACAGCACGCCCTGGTCTTCCGCCGGCAGGAACGAGGTGGGCAGGCGCATGAAGGCCAGCGCCAGCACCACCAGCAGGATCGCGTACAACGCCATCGAACGGCCGCCACGGCGCAGAATGGCGCCCACCCAGCCCTGATAACGGCTGCTGCCGCGCTCGAAGCTGCGGTTGAACCAGCCGAAGAAGCCCGTGCTTGCGGCATGATGGCCCTTGGCCACCGGCTTGAGGAAGGTGGCGCACAGGGCCGGCGTGAACACCATCGCCACCAGCACCGACAACACCATGGCCGACACGATGGTGACGGCGAACTGGCGGTAGATCACGCCGGTGGAGCCGCCAAAGAAGGCCATGGGCACGAACACGGCCGACAGCACCAGGGCAATGCCCACCAGCGCGCCAGTGATCTGGCCCATCGATTTGCGGGTCGCCTCCTTCGGCGACAAGCCCTCCTCCGTCATCACCCGCTCCACGTTCTCCACCACCACGATGGCGTCGTCCACCAGCAGGCCGATGGCCAGCACCATGGCGAACATGGTCAACGTGTTGATCGAATAACCGAGTGCGGCCAGCACGCCGAAGGTGCCCAGCAACACGACCGGCACGGCCATGGTCGGGATCAGGGTGGCGCGCACGTTTTGCAGGAACAGGTACATGACGAGGAACACCAGCACGATGGCCTCGGCCAGCGTCTTGACCACTTCCTCGATCGACAGCGTGACGAACGGCGTGGTGTCATACGCCACCACGGCCTTCATCCCGGCCGGGAACTGCTTGCCCAGCAAATCGACCTTGTGTTTGACGGCGGCGGCCGTGTCGAGCGCGTTGGCGCCGGTGGCCAGCTTGATCGCCACGCCGGTGGCGGCGTGGCCGTTGTAGCGGGCCACGGTGTTGTAACTCTCGCTACCCAGCTCCATGCGGGCCACGTCGCGCAGGCGCACGGTGGCGCCGTTGGCGGAGGTCTTGAGCAGGATGGCGCCGAACTGTTCGGCCGTCTGCAGGCGGCTTTGCGCCGTCACGGTGGCGTTCAATTGCTGGCCCGGCATGGCGGGCGCGCCGCCCAGCTCACCGGCCGACACTTCCGTGTTCTGCGCCGTGATGGCCGCGCTCACATCGGCCGGCGTGAGCTGGTAGCTTTGCAGCTTGGCCGGATCGAGCCAGATGCGCATCGCATACTGGGAACCGAACAGCGTCACGTCGCCCACGCCCTGCACGCGGCTGAGCGGGTCGATCACGTTGGCGGCCACGTAGTCGCCCAGGTCGGCCTGCTTCATGCTGCCGTCCTCGGAGACGAAGCCCAGCACCATCAGGAAATTCTTGGTGGCCTTGGACACCACCAGCCCCTGCTGCGTGACGGCGGCCGGCAATAGCGGCGTGGCCAGTTGCAGCTTGTTCTGCACCTGCACCTGCGCGATGTCGGGATTGGTGCCGTTCTGGAACGTCAGCGTGATATTGATGCCGCCGGCCGAATCGCTGGACGAGGACATGTAGCGCAAGCCGTCGATGCCCTTCATCTTCTGTTCGATCACCTGGGTGACGGCATCCTCCACCGTGCGGGCCGAGGCGCCGGGATAGACGCCGGTGATGGAAATGGACGGCGGCGCGATGCTCGGATACTGCGACACGGGCAGCCCGTGGATCGCCAGCGCGCCGGCCAGCATGATGACGATCGCCACCACCCAAGCGAAGATGGGACGGTCGATGAAAAATTTAGCCATGGTTGTGCTCCGCGATCAATGGGCGCTCTTGGCGTTGGCGGGCATGGCGCCGCCTGCGGCCACGGCGGCCGGAGGCGCTGCCGGCGTGGCGGCCACGGTGGCCGGAGGCGCTGCCGGCGTGGCGGCCACGGTGGCGCTGGCGCCCGGCTTGACCTTCTGCACACCTTCCACGATCACACGGTCGCCGGCATTGAGGCCGGCCGTCACCAGCCACTTGTCGCCCAGCGTGGCGCCGGTGGCGATGATGCGTTGCTCCACCTTGCCATCCTTGTTCAGCACCAGCGCCGTCGCCTCGCCCTTGGGATTGCGCGACACGCCCTGCTGCGGCACGGCGATGGCCTGCTCGTCCACGCCGTTCTCCAGCACGGCGCGCACGAACATGCCGGGCAGCAGATCGTGCTTGGGATTGGGGAACAGCGCGCGCAACGTCACGTTGCCGGTGCCCGGATCGACGCTGGCGTCGGCGAACTGCAGCTTGCCCGGTTGCGCATACTTGCTGCCGTCGGCCAGGATCAGGCTCACTTTGGCCTGTCCGCCCGACTGTTTCAGGCTGCCCGATTCCAGCGCGCGCTTCAGGCGCAGCATCTCGGTGCTGGTCTGGGTCACGTCCACGTAGATCGGATCGAGCTGCTGCACGGTGGTGAGCGCGGCCGCCTGGCCGGCCGTCACCAGCGCGCCCGGCGTGACCGTGGAGCGGCCGATGCGGCCGCTGATGGGCGCTTCCACCCGCGTGTATTTGAGGTTGATGGCGGCCGCCTCCACGGCGGCGGTGGCCGATTCCACTTCCGCCTTGGCCTGCTCGTTGGCGGCGATGGCGTCATCGAGTTCCTGGCGGCTCACGCCTTCGATCTGCACCAGCTCCTTGTAGCGCGCCGCCTTCGGGCCGCTGGTCAGCAGATTGGCGCGGGCCTTGGCCAGCGCCGCCTTGGCCGAATTGTAGGCCGCCTGGTAGCTGGCCGCGTCGATCTGGTACAGCGCGGCGCCGGCCGCCACGTCGGCGCCCTCGACGAAGCGGCGCTGCTGGACGATACCGCTCACCTGGGGGCGCACCTCGGCCACCTGGAACGCGGCCGTGCGGCCCGGCAGTTCGGTGGTGATCGGCAGCGCCTGCGGCGTGACGGTGAAGACGCCCACTTCCGCCACCTGCGCATGAGGTGCTACGGCCGTGGATGGGGAGCAAGCGGCCAGCAGGCCACTCGCGCTAAGCAGAAAGACAACGCCGGCGCTGCGGCGCATATGCTGGGTAAGCAAGGCTTTCATTGTTCTTTTTCCAATTCAGCAATTAATCCAGTTGATAGAATGAACGATCATTCTAATGTCGTCAAGAAACAAATTGTAACGACAAAAAAACCGGGGTCAGGTCATGCCGTCACGCAAGATGCGTGATGGCATGACCTGACCCCGGTTTTGGACTTGCTGCGGGTGGGGCTATTTCCAGCCGCCGCGCAGTTCGCGCACTTGCTGGTACAGGTATTCGGGCGTGGCGTCCAACGGCGCGACCGGCTGTCCCACGGCCAGCGCCAGGCGCGAACGCAAGCCCTTGCGGAAGGTGCGCTCCAGCACCGGCTGGGCGCCCCGGCTCAGCAAATGCCCCCACAGGCCGCGCAGCGCCATCGGGATCACCGGCACCTGGGAACGGGCCACGATCTTGGCGATGCCGCCCTTGAATTCGTTCATGTCGCCGGTCGTGGTCAGCTTGCCTTCCGGGAAGATGCACACCAGGTCGCCCTCGTGCAGCGCCTGGGCGATGTCGACATAGGCCTTCTCCATCAGCCACGGGTCTTCCTTGGCCGGCGCGATGGGGATCGCGCGCGCCGTGCGGAAGATCCAGCCCAGCAGCGGCAGCTTGAAGATGCGGTGGTCCATCACGAACCGGATCGGACGCGGGCTGGCCGCGCCGATCACGATCGCGTCCACATAGCTCACGTGGTTGCACACGAGCACCGCCGCTCCTTCGGCCGGAATCCGGTCGGCGTTGATGCATTTGACGCGGTGGACGGTGTGGATCAGCATCCAGGCCAGGAAGCGCATCAGGAATTCCGGCACCAGCGAGAAGATGTAGAGCGCCACCAGCGCGTTCATCAGCGCCGTGGCCAGGAACAGTTCCGGTATCGTCAAGCCCAGCTTCAGCAGCCCGATGGCCACACCGGCCGCCGCCACCATGAACAGCGCGTTCAGGATATTCATGCCGGCGATGGTGCGCGACAGGTGGCCCGGCTCGCAGCGCACCTGGATCAGCGCGAACAGCGGCACGACGAAGAAGCCGCCGAACATGCCGATCATCATCACGTCGGCCAGGATGCGCAGCGTGCCGTGCAGCGCCAGCCAGTCGAACGCGCCCAGCCGCGCCCCGCCCTGCTGCACCAGCGCGGCCGCCACCTGGCCGCCGCTGGCGGTGAAGCCCACGCTGGCCAGGTACAGGTCGATGCCGAACACGGTCATGCCGATGGCGCCGAACGGCACCAGCCCCAGTTCCACCTTGCGCCCCGACAGCCGTTCGCACAGCAGCGAGCCGGCGCCCACGCCCAGCGAGAAGATGGTCAGCAGCAGCACGAACACGCCATGGTCGCCGTGCAGGTAATCCTTGGCGTACACGGGGAACTGGGCCAGCACCAGGGCGCCGTAGAACCAGAACCACGAGTTGCCGAGCAAGGACAGGAACACCACCCTGTTCTTGCGCGAGAAGCCGATGTTGCGCACCGACTCTGCCAGCGGGTTGCGGCTGATGCGCAGCGTGGGATCGGCGGCCGGCGTGTGCGGGATGCGGTAGCTGGCGATCAGGCCCAGCACGGCCGTGAGCAGCGTGCCGCCGGCCGTCAGCAGCAGGCCGGTCGGCTTGTGCATCACCAGGATCGCGCCCAGCACCTCGCCCAGCAGGATGCCGACGAAGGTGCCCATCTCCGTCACGCCGTTGCCGCCGATGAGTTCTTCCGTTTTCAGGTGCTGCGGCAGGTAGGCGTATTTGACGGGGCCGAACAGCGTGGAGTGGATGCCCATGCCCACCACGGCCGCGATCAGCAGCCATAGCATGTGCTGGGTCCAGCCGATGGCGGCCACGCCCATGATGGCCAGCTCCAGCCATTTGACGAAGCGGGTCAGGCCCGACTTCTCGAACTTGTCGGCCAGCTGCCCGGCCGTGGCCGACAACAGCACATACGGCAGGATGAACAGGCCGGGGATCAGGTTGGTCAGCAGCGAAGGCGCGAGCGTGGTCCAGCTCAGCGCGTCGTAGGTGATGATCACCATCAGCGCCGTCTTGAACAGGTTGTCGTTGAACGCGCCCAGGAACTGGGTCCAGAAAAACGGGGCGAAACGGCGTTGCGACAACAGGGAAAACTGGTTGGCTTGGCTCATGTCCGGTCGGGGTGGATGACGATGGGTAGAGAACATACAGCAGTCGCCTGCGCGCCGCAATGGCGGGACGGGTGGCCATTGGTGGGCATCAAGCCGGCGCGGCCCGTGCGACCACCGGCGACGATTTGCTGGCCTGAAAGGAAATGTTCCGTTAGGCAAAAATAACTATTGCCCCAATAGCAATCAACTAGTAAAATTTCAATTTCCGTACAGCAATAGTGCGGTTTATCCATAAGGACCAAGAAATGAAACA
The DNA here is from genome assembly GCF_058801745.1 of Rugamonas sp. GW822-FHT03B10. Classification (NCBI taxonomy): domain Bacteria; kingdom Pseudomonadati; phylum Pseudomonadota; class Betaproteobacteria; order Burkholderiales; family Oxalobacteraceae; genus Rugamonas; species Rugamonas sp. GW822-FHT03B10. Next base: position 227,428 of record NZ_JBXANP010000009.1, read on the forward strand.
CAGCATCATCATCGCCGTTATCGCCGCGCTGGCCGCGCCACTGGCAGCCCAGGCGGACAACGCCTACGTCGGCGCCAACATCGGCCGCTCCGAGCAAAAAATGAGCGTCCAGGGCATCGGCTCGGACAAGGAAAGCGCCACCAGCTTCAAGCTGTATGGCGGCTACGACTACACCAAGAACTACGGCGTTGAAGTAGGTTACACCGATTTCCGCAAAGTGGAAAAATCGGCCATCGGCTATGGCGTGTCGTCCAAGCCGGAATCCATCTACGTCGCGGCCACCGGCACGCTGCCATTGAACGACCAGTTCTCGCTGTTCGGCAAACTGGGCGTGGCGTTCAACCACACCAAAATCACCGCTTGGGAGCCAAACTTCTCCGACAGCACCACCAATAACAAGACCAACGCGATGATCGGCATCGGCGCCGCGTACGCGCTGGACAAGAAGATCAGCTTCGTGGCGGAATATGAATACTTCGGCAAGATCGCCGAAGAAGGCGGCGACAACATCAAGGCCGACATGCTGTCCGTCGGCGTGCGCTTCAAGTTCTAAGCCGACGCGAACACGAATGAAGCAGGCTGCGGCCTGCGTCGCACCAGCCGGCCATCGCGCCGGCTTTTTTACGTCATCGCCGCGCCACCCGCCGGATCAGCCGGAACAGCGGGCCGATGGTCAGCACCAGCACCACCATGCGCGCCACGTGGAAGGCGGTGACGATGGGCACGCCCAGCCGCAGGGTCTTGGCCGTCAGGGCCATCTCCGCGATGCCACCCGGCGACGTGGCCAGGATGGCCGTGCCGGGATGGATGCCGGCGCCCCGCGCCAGCAGCAGCCCGAAACCGGCCGCCAGCGCCATCGCCAGCGCGTTGCAGGCGGCCACGCTGGCCAGGAAGCGCGGCGCCGCGCGCAGGAACGCGGGCGAGAACCGGCAGCCGAGCGAGGCGCCGATGAACAACTGGCCGCCCCGTATCATCCACTCGGGCAGACGGCTCAGGTGGATGCCGCCCGCCGTCAGCGCCAGCGCCGCCAGCAGCGGGCCGATGACCCAGGCATTGGGCATGCCGGTCCGCTTGCACAGCAGCGCCGCCATGCTGGTCAGCGTAATCAGCACCAGCAAGCCGCCCACCCGCACCTCGGCCGCGCCGGGCAGATACACATCGTCGCCCAGCGTCAGGCCATGACTGCCCCACCAGCGCACCGTGAACGGGATCACGGCCACCACCAGCATCACGCGCAGGCTGTGCGCGGCCGCCACCCGCTCCACGCTGGCGCCGTGGCGCTCGCCCTGCACCGCCATCTCGGACGCGCCACCGGTCGCCATCGCGAAGAAGGCCGTGGTGCGGTCGGTGCGCGCCAGTTTATGCAGCAGATAGCCGCTGCCCCAGCCCAGCGCCAGCGCGAAGGCCACGGCCAACCCGATCAGCGGCGCGTAGTCCGATAGCGCCAGCAGCACGGGCGCCGTGAAATACAGGCCCAGCGCCGTGCCGATGGCCCACTGTCCCGCCTCGCGCGCGCGCACCGGCGCGCGCAGGTCGCGCCCGGCCAGGCGCAGCGCGGCCGTGAAGAACAGCGGTCCTATCATCCACGGCAGCGGCGTATCGAGCCACAGGCATAGCGCGGCGCCGGCCAGCGACGCGACCAGCGCCGCCAGCCACGCCCGCACCGCCGTCCCGCCGCCGTCGAACCTGTCGAACAGGTCGGACCTGTCGAACCACCTCATGCCGCGGGACTCCCGGCCATCGTCAGAACACCCAGAGCTTGTCGGCCGGCAGTTGCAGCCAGTAGCGGCCCGGCTCCAGCTTGTAGCGCGAATGGGCGCGCAGGCTGATCTCGGGGCCGGACTCGCTCTTGAACAGGCACTCGAAGCGGTCGCCCAGGTACATGCAGGTCAGCAGCGGCAGTTCGATCGCGTTCTCCACCGGCGTGGCGCTCACGCGCACTTCCTCCACGCGGATGATGGTGCTGCCTTCGGCGCCGGTGGACGCGCCGCGCGCCGTGGCCTGCAGCGCCGTGCCGTTCACGTCCAGCTGCACCCGGCTGCCGTTGCGCTGCACGATGCGGCCCGGCAGGCGGTTGTTGCTGCCCATGAATTCGGCCGTGAACAAGGTGTCGGGCGTCTCGTACATGCTCTGCGGGGTGCCCTGCTGTTCTATCCTGCCGTTGTTGAGCAGCAGGATGCGGTCGGAAATGGCCATGGCCTCGGCCTGGTCGTGCGTGACCATCAGCGCGGACAAGCCCAGGCGCACGATCAGCTCGCGCAGGAAGGCGCGCGCCTCCTCGCGCAGCTTGGCGTCGAGGTTGGACAGCGGCTCGTCCAGCAGGATCACGGGCGGGTTGTACACCAGCGCGCGGGCGATGGCCACGCGCTGCTGCTGGCCGCCGGACAGCTGGTGCGGGAAGCGCTCGCCCAGATGGCCCAGGCCCAGTTGCTTGAGCACTTCGTTGACGCGCTCCGCGATGTCGGCCGCGCCCATCTTGCGCAGCTTGAGGCCGTAGGCCACGTTGTCGAACACGGTCTTGTGCGGCCACAGCGCGTAGGATTGGAACACCAGCCCCAGGTTGCGCTGCTCGGCCGGCATCTCGAAGCCGCGCGCGCCGTCGAACACGCGCCGGTCGCCGATGTCGATGGTGCCCAGCTTGGGGCTCTCCAGTCCGGCCACGGCGCGCAGCAGCGTGGTCTTGCCGCTGCCCGAAGGCCCCAGCAGCGCCACCACTTCGCCCTTCTGCAGGTGCATGGACACGCCCTTGAGGATGGGATTGGCGTGGGCGCCGCTGCCGTAATCGAGGTGCAGTTCGTTGACGCTCAGTTCATTCATGATCAGGTCTCGTTTCATGGCTATTTTCTTTAATTGTGCAGTTTGACGCCGAAGCGCAGCGCGACGCCCAGGCCGATGGCGACCAGGGAGATGTTGACGAAGGACAGCGCCGCCACCAGGTCGGTCGAGCCGCCGGCCCACAGCGACACCAGCATGGCGCCGATCACCTCGGTGCCGGGCGAGAGCAGGTACACGCCGGTCGAGTATTCACGCTCGAAGATCAGGAACACCATCAGCCAGGCGCCCAGCATGCCGTATTTGATCAGCGGCAGCGTGACGTCGCGCGTCACCTGCCCACGACGGGCGCCCACGGCGCGCGCCGCCTCCTCCAGCTCCGGCCCCACCTGCAGCAGCGCCGTCGAGATCAGGCGCATGCCGTAGGCCAGCCACACCACCGAGTAGGCGAGCCACAGGGCGAAGATGGTCGAGCGCAGCGAACGCAGCACGGGGATCGCATGCTCGCTGAGCCACAGGGCCACGCCGTTGTCCATCCCCTTCAGCATGCCGTCCAGCCAGCTGGGTACGAACAGGAACACCCACAGGAACGACAGGCCCGCCAGCAGGCCGGGGATGGCGCGCGGCACCAGCACGCTGTAGTCGAGCAGGCGGGTGATGCCGTCCGGCTTGCGGTGCATGGCCAGCGCGATGCCGCTGTAGCAGATCACGGCCAGGCCGCCGCCCACCACGCCGATCAGGATGGTGTTGAGGATGCCGCGCATCAGCGACGGCTGCTCCAGGATTTCGCGGAAGTGGTCGAGCGTCAGCACGTCGGCCAGCCGCACGCCCTCGCCCCAGTACTGCACGAACGAGCGCAGCACGATGCCCGAGATCGGCATCACGATGGTGAACAGCAGCCAGCCGGCGATCAGCGCGAAGGCCAGCCACTTCCAGCGGCCCAGCGGCATGGCCTTGGTGCGCGCGCCCTTGCCCTTGATCGACACGTATTTGTTGGCCGACTTGAGCAACCAGCGCTGCAGCATCACCAGCGGCATGGTCACCATCACCAGGCACACGGCGACGGCCGCCATCAGGTGGTAGGACGGCGTGCCCAGCTTGTTGGTCAGCTTGTACAGGTAGGTGGCCAGCACCAGGTGCCCCTCCGGGTCGCCCAGCACCAGCACCAGCCCGAACACCTCGAAGCCGAGGAAGAACACCAGCACGGCCGCATAGGCCAGCGCCGGCATGATCATCGGCAGCGACACGTTGAGCATCACCTGCAGCGGCGAGGCGCCGGCCACGCGGGCCGCCTCCTCCACGTCCGAACCCAGGCTTTTCAGGGCCGACGAGGCGTACAGGTAGACGTGCGGCACGTGGGTCAGGCCGGCGATCACGACGATGCTGGTGAACGAGTAGATGTTCCAGGGGATGAAGCCCAGCAGGTCCTTGGCCCAGGTCGAGTAGAAACCCACCGGCCCCATGGACACCACGTAGCCGAAGCCCATCACCATCGGCGACACGAAGATCGGCACCAGCAGCATGGGCGCGATCCAGCCACGGCCCGGCAGGTCGGTGCGGATCATGAGGAAGGCCAGCATGCCGCCCAGCGGCACGGCGATGGCGGCCAGGCCGGTGGCCAGGATCAGACCATTCTTGAACGCCACGGCGAAATCGGGATCGTCGAAGATGAAGCGGTAAGCGTCCAGGCCCAGCTCCTTGCCCGGCACGAAGAACGGCGCCGACAGGAAGCTTTGGTAGAAGATCAGGAGCAGCGGCACGAAGATGGCGAGCGCGGTCAGCGTCACCACCACGCCGCGCGGCCAGTTCAGGCTGCGCCGGCCGGAGCCGGGGATGGTCATCGTTTGCATGTGAGGATACCTTCAAGCGCGGCGCGTGCTGGCGCCGTCGCGTGTTATGACGGAGGGGTGTCGCGGCCGCCGGCGCGGGCCGGCGGCGGGCCGCTTAGAGGCCGTTTACTTCTTGCCGGCCGATTCTTTCCACTGCTTGAGGAAGGCCATGCGCTTGGCGGGGCCGAGGAACTGCAGCACGATCGGGTGCACCGGCACCGGCTTGACGTTGTCCTTGCCGATCTGCTTGATCAGGTCGGCCGACGTGGTTTCGCCCGTCACGTCGGCGCGGATCGCGAACAGGCGCGAATCGTTGGCGATGATGGTCTGGCCGCGATGCGACAGCATGTAGTCCATCCACAGCTTGGCGGCGTTGACGTTCTTGGCGCCCTTGTTGATGAACAGCACGCGCGACAGGATCAGCGTGTAATCCTTGGGCAGCACCACGCCGATCGACGGGTCGGCCTTGGCGCGCACCAGCGCGTAGGAGCCGAGCACGTTGTAGCCGATCAGGTTCTCGCCCGACGAGATGCGCTCCATCATGGTGCCGGTGGACGATTGCACGCGCACCTTGGCCACGCCGAACGCGTTCTCCAGGTCCGGGAACCTGGTGCCCAGCTCGCGCGCATCCTGGGTCATGAACATGAAGCCGACGCCCGATTTTTCGATGTCGTAGGTGGTGACCTTGTCCTTGAACTTGGGCTGCTGGATCAGCTTGGCGAAGTCGGCGTGGTTCTGCGGCACTTCCTTGGCGTCCACCAGGCGCTTGTTGTAGACGATGGCGGCCGGCTCGAACGTGGTGCCGTAGGCCTGGTCGTCCCACACGGCCCAGCCGGGGATCTTGGACGCTTCCACCGATTTGTATTTGAGCGCGTAGCCGTCCGAGGCCAGGCGCATCTGCAGGTCCATGGCCGAGGACCACATCACGTCGGCCGTGTTGCCGCCGGCCGCCACTTCGGAAATGAAGCGGTTGTACACCTCGGTCGAATTCATGTCGTTGTATTCGATCGTGATGCCGGGATAGAGCGCGTTGAAGTCCTTGATCAGCGGCTGGGTGGCCTTGCTGTCGGTGGCGCCGTAGATCACCAGCTTGCCCTCCTTCTTGGCGCCGTCGACGATCTTCTGGTAGTCGGCCGGGTAGCCGGCGGGCACCTGGGCCAGGGCTGCGGTGGCGAATGCGGTGGCCAGGGTGGTGGCCACTGCGGCGGCCAGGGTGGTTTTCATCATCATGTTTGTCTCCGTCTGTTTATGGTCTGCCTGTTGCAGGCTGCTTTACTGCTATATTTTTGTCGACTAGCGCACCAGACCGAGTTCGCTGGCGCGCTTGCCGTAATCATCGACCGCCTTGCGCACGTAGGCCGTCAGCGCGGGCCCCGTCAAACTGAACGGATACAGGCCGTAGCTGGCGCGGGTCTGCGCGAACTGCGGGCTGGCCAGCACGCGGTCGAAGGCGCTCACCCACTTGCGGTAATCGGACTCCGGCACCTGGGGGCCCATCCACACGCCGCGGATCACCGGCCACACCACGTCGTAGCCCTGCTCGCGCGCCGTCGGCACCTTGGCCAGCACACCGGGCAGGCGCTGCTCGGACAGCACCGCCAGCACCCGGGTGCTGCCGCTGCTCGAATACAAGGTCGCCTCCGACGCGTCGCCCGACACCACCTGCACATAGCCCGCGTGCATGGCCGTGAAGGCCTCGCCGCCGCCCTCCAGCGCCACGAACCGCAGCACTTTCGGATCGACGCCGGCCGCCTTGACCACCAGCGCGATCTTCAGCCAGTCCTGGCTGCCGATGGTGCCGCTCACGCCGATCAGCACCTGTTCCGGATGGTGCTTCAGGGCCGTCACCAGTTCGCCCAGCGTCTGGTAGGGCGAATCGGCGCGCACCGCGATCATGCCGTAGTCCGCGCCCAGCGCCGCCACCCAGCGCACATCGTCCGCCTTGGCCTTGCCGAACTTGCCCTGGGCCAGATTGAGCAGCGAACCGCCCGAAAAGGCCACCAGCGTGTCCGGCTCGGCGCGCCGCTGCGACACCAGCGCATGCCAGGCCACGGCGCCGATCCCGCCCGGCAGGTAGCTGATCCGCATGCTCGCGCCGGCCTGCCCCGGCAAGGTCTGCAAACCCTTCTGCGCCAGCTTGCAGGTCAGGTCCATCGCGCCGCCCGGTTTGGAGGGCACGATGCATTCCGTGCCCGCCGCCTGCGCCGCCGTGCCGGCCATCAGGGCGGCCAGCCATGCCAGCAAAATTGTTTTGGTCGATGTAGCCATGGTAGGGCGTGGAAGCTTTCAAAGCGCTTTCAGAAATCGGGCTCCCTCGGAAAAAGAGAGCCCGGCGCGGCCGATCAGAAACGGTGCTGGATGCCCGTCATGATGCCGCGCTGGGTGTCGGCGAAGCCGGCGTCGTCGCGCGACAGGCCGGTCAGCTGGCCGTTCTTGGCCTTGGCGTAGGCGGCCGCCACATACAGCGCGGTGCGCTTGGACAGCGCATAGCGGTAACGCGCCACGTACATGGTCGGATCGGCGTCCTTGCCGCCGGCCACGTTCTTGACGTTGATGTGGTAGATCGCGCCCGTCAGCGTGGTGACGGCGTTGGCCTTGTAGACCACCCCGCCCCAGCTGGTGGTGGCGTCGACATCGGCCGTCAGCGCCTTGCCCGACACCAGCTTGTAGTCGCGCACCACGCCCATCACCTTGAACGGGCCTTGCTCGTAGCTGGCGCCCAGGTGCCAGACGGTGCTCTTGTCGCGGTTGCCGGTGGCCGCCACGGTGTTGCCGTTGACACGCTCCCAGGTCGCCATCACGCTCGCCGGGCCGGCGCTGTAGATGGCCGACGTGGAGAACTTGGCGCTGTCGCTGGCGCCCGTGCTCTGTTCACCGGCGCCGTACGATGCGCCGAACTTCAGGCCGCCGGCCGACACGGCGTACTTGATCTGGTTTTCGAAGGACGTGGCGAAGCCGTACTTGCTGGGGCCCGTGGCCGGGCCGGAGGTGGCCCACGAGTAGAACGGCGCGAAGCCCATCGGATCGAAATGGAGCACGGTGTCGTACACGGTGGTGAACGTCTTGCCCAGCACCACGCGGCCGAAGTGTCCGTCCAGGCCCACATAGGCCTGGCGCTTGAACAGGGCGCCGTCGGAGGCGCCCGTGTCCATCAGGATGCCGCCCTCCAGGTTGAACACGGCCTTCAGGCCGCCGCCCAGGTCCTCCGCGCCGCGCAAGCCCCAGCGCGACGTGTTCATGCCGCCCGAGGTGACGCGCGTCATCGCGCCGCCGCCCGCCTTGGCGTCGCTGACGTAATCCACACCCATGTCCATCAAGCCATACACCTGCACGTTCGATTGCGCGTGCGCGCCGCCGGCGGCGCCCAGCAGGGCCAGGATGGCGAGGGACAAAGAGGTTTTTTTCATGTGTGTCTCCGGTAAATGTAGTTATGAGATCGTTATAAGTGCAGCACCTGATCGGAAATCAGGTGTCCACTATAAAATTCACTTCCTTTCATTTGGCTTTCAGTCCCGACAGGTTGGGGCCCCCTGTCTCCCGTGCACCACAAAGCGCCGACAGCGCCGCGCGAACGGCGCGCCGGGGCTATCATGCAGGTCTGACACTGAACTTCTTTGATCTGATTGGCAAGATTTATGCGCATTTTGTTAGTGGAAGACCACACCGAGCTGTCGCGCTGGCTGTCCAAGGCCCTGCGCGACGCCCACCTGACGGTCGAATGCGCCGACAACGGCGCCGACGCCGACGCCCTGCTGCACACCCAGGACTACGCGCTGGTGATCCTGGACCTGACGCTGCCGCGCATGGACGGGCTGGAGGTGCTCAAGCGCCTGCGCGCCCGTCCCGCCCCGCGCGGCCAGACCCCGGTGCTGATCCTGACCGCGCGCGGCGGCCTCGACGACCGGGTCCAGGGCCTGAACCTGGGCGCCGACGATTACCTGGCCAAGCCGTTCGAACTGGCCGAACTGGAGGCGCGGGTGCGCGCGCTGCTGCGCCGCAGCGTGGGCAACGAGGCGCTGGTGCACCACTGCGGCGCCCTCAGTTTCGACACCGTGACGCGCTGCTTCAGCTACGGCGGCGCGGCGCTGGCGCTGACGCCGCGCGAGCACGCCGTGCTCGAGGCGCTGATCTCGCGCTCGGGGCGCGCCGTGTCCAAGGAAAAGCTGTTCGACGAAGTGTTCGCGCTGGACGACGAGGCCAACCTGGACGCGATCGAACTGTACATCCACCGCGTGCGCAAGAAGCTCGACAACGGCGCGCCGGACGGCGCCGTCATCACCACGCTGCGCGGCATCGGCTACCTGCTGCAACCGCGCGGCGCCGTCGGCGGCTAAATGGCGGCGCGCCCGTCCCGCCTGCCCGCCCGGGCCGAACGGCGCCGGTACGGACCGGGCGCGCCGCTGGGCAGCCTGCGCGGCCAGCTGCTGCGCTGGCTGCTGGTGCCGCTGATCGTGCTGGTGGCGCTGAACGCCATCTCGGTCTACCACAACGCGCTCGACGCGGCCGACATGGCCTACGACCGCTCGCTGCTGGCCTCCACGCGGGCGCTGGCCGAACGGGTGTCGGTCGTCAACGGCAAGGTGGTGGCCGACGTGCCCTACGTGGCGCTCGACAGCTTCGAGACCGACACGCTGGGCCGCATCTACTACAAGGTGACCGGCATCCACGGCGAAACCGTGTCCGGCTACGACGACCTGCCGCCCGTGCCGCCCAACGTGCCGCGCTCGCAAGCCTATCCGGCGCTGGTGCGCTTCTACCACGCCAACTACAACGGCCAGCAATTGCGCATCGCCGCCCTGCTGCAGCCGGTGTACGACGACTCCATGCGCGGCATCGCCCTGATCCAGGTGGGCGAGACGGTCGACGCGCGCCGCGGCCTGTCGAACCAGATCCTGTTCGACACCCTGCTGTGGCAGGCGGGCCTGCTGCTGGCGTTGGCGTTGCTGGTGTGGTTCGCCGTGCGCCTGGTGCTGCAGCCGCTGATGCGCCTGAAACAGGAGGTGGAGACGCGCAGCCTGAACGACCTGTCGGACGTGGACCCGGCGCTGGTGCACAAGGAAGTGCGGCCGCTGGTGGCGGCCATGAACACCTCGATGGCGCGGCTGCAAAGCCTGATCGCCAGCCAGCGCCGCTTCATCGCCGACGCCTCGCACCAGCTGCGCACGCCGCTCACGGTGCTCAAGACCCAGGCCGAACTGGCGCTGCGCGAATGCGACCGCCCGCAGGCCGATCCCGCGCAGATGAAGACGGCCCTGCGCGACATCGTGCGCAGCATCGCCGCCACCACCGACTCCACCGTCAACCTGGCCAACCGGCTGCTGACGCTGGCGCGCATCGAGCACGGCGGCCAGGACGGCGACCACGCGGCGCTGGCGCCGGTGGCGCTGCGCGACGTGGCGCGCCAGGTGGGTCTGGAACTGGCGATCGCGGCCGTGGCCAAGCAGATCGACCTGTCGCTGGAAGGGGATGCGCCGGCCGTGGTGCACGGCCAGCCGCTGCTGCTGCACGAACTGGTGGCCAACCTGGTGGACAACGCGCTGCGCTACTCGCCGCCCGGTGGCACCGTGGTGCTGCGGGTGATGGAAGCGGCGGACGGCGCCACGCTGGAAGTCGAGGACAGCGGCCCCGGCATCGCCGCCGCCGAACGGGAAAAAGTGTTCGCGCCGTTCTACCGGGCCTCGGCCACCATGGAGCGCAATCCGGGCGGCGCCGGCCTGGGCCTGGCCATCGTGCGCGACATCGCGGCCCTGCACGGCGCCACCGTCACGCTGGCCGACGCGGCCGGGCCGCAAGGCTTGCTGGTGCGGGTGGCGTTTCGTTTATAGTATTCGCCGGCCTGTGGCAACTGGCGCCAGGCCCCGGCCGGCGCCACCGCCGGTCGCCCGCATCACCCCCGCTCATCGAGCTTGAACACGCTGACCACGGCCGCCAGGTTGGCAGCCTGTTCCTGCAGCGAGGCGGCCGCCGCGGCGGCCTCCTCCACCAGCGCCGCGTTCTGCTGGGTGGTGCTGTCGATCTCCGTCACGGCCAGGTTGACCTGGGCGATGCCGTCGCTCTGCTCGTGGCTGGCCGCCACGATCTCGCCCATGATGCTCGTCACCTGCTCGACCGAGGCGACGATCTTGGCCATCGTGGCGCCGGCCTCGTCCACCAGCGAGCCGCCGGCGTCGACCTTGACCACCGAGTCGCCGATCAGTTCCTTGATCTCCTTGGCCGCCGCCGCGCTGCGCTGGGCCAGGTTGCGCACCTCCGACGCCACCACGGCGAACCCGCGCCCCTGCTCGCCGGCGCGGGCCGCCTCCACCGCCGCGTTCAGCGCCAGGATGTTGGTCTGGAACGCGATGCCGTCGATCACGCCGATGATGTCGACGATCTTGCGCGAGCTGTCCTTGATCGAGGCCATCGTCTCGACCACGCGGCCGACCACGGCGCCGCCCTGGGTCGCGTAGCCGGAGGCGGACTGCACCAGCTCGTTGGCGTGGCGCGCGCTGTCGGCGTTCTGGGTCACGGTGGCCGTCAATTCCTCCATCGCCGACGCGGTCTGCTCCAGGCTCGACGCCTGCGCCTCCGTGCGCGACGACAGATCGAGGTTGCCGCTGGCGATCTCGCGCGACGCGTGGGCGATGGTGTCGGTGCTGTTGCGCACCTCGCGGATGGTGCGGTTGAGCGAGGACACGAAGCGGTTGAAGGCGTCGGCCAGCATGCCGATCTCGTCGCGCGACTCCACCGTCAGACGGCGCGTCAGGTCGCCATTGCCATCGGCGATCTGGCCCAGCATCTGCGCGGCGCGGGCCACGGGCGCGGCCATCGCGCGGCTCACCAGGTAGATGATGAACAGGCCGATGCCGCCGCCCACCAGGCCGCCCACCAGCGCGGCCAGCAGCACCGAGCGCGTCACCTGGCCCAGCACCTCGTGCTCGGGCACCTCCGCGATCACATACATGTTCAGTTCCGGCACGAACGACGAGGCGACGATGCGCTTGCCGTCGGGGGCCGTGTAACTCGCGGTGGCGAATTGCTGGCCGCCCAGCAGCTTGCCGCTCAATTCCTCGCTAAAGCCGGGCAAGTCCTTCATGAAATGCTTGCTGTCGGCCAGCTGCGGATCGCGGTGCACGGTCAGCATGCCGTTGGGCCGCACCAGGTAGACGAAACCGGACGCGCCGATCTTGTAATTGCGGATGGTCTCGGCCAGCTTGTCCACCGACAGTCCGATACTGCCGACGCCGATCTTGCCGTCGCCGGCGTCGAAGCGGGTGTTGATGAAGACGTTGTAGCTGGTGCTGCCCTGCTCCTTGTCCAGGTTCAGCGTGTAGGGCTTGCCGCTGGCGAGGAAGCCGTAGAACCACTGGTCCGACGGCGCGTTCTTGTCGACCGTGCGACGGAAGCCCTTGTCGTCGTAATACTTGCCGGTGGCGGCCGAGATCCAGGACACGGCCGCCGCCTTGCTGATTTTTTTCATGCTTTGCGCGTAGGCCATCCAGGCCGCGTCGCCACTTTCAGGCAGTCCGGCCTTCTCCCACTCGAGCAGGAAGGTGTTGGCGCTGATGGCCAGCGCCGACGCCACCGGCTCGCCGATCTGGCGCAGGATGTCGTTGCGGATCTCGCCCACCACGGCCGGCAACTCCTGGCCCACCACGCGCTGGCGGATGGTGTTGCCCGTCATGACCACGCTGAGGGTGGCCGACAGCACCAGGAACAACAACAGGCAAAGGGCCATACTCGACACCAGCTTTTGCTGGATCGACAGGCGGCGTAAGAATTCAGACATATGCTCTCCCCGGAATGTGAACTGGCGCTCTGACGGCGCGCCTCCTGACTGCAGCCAACCGCTGGCCGCGCACAAGCAACACGCCGGCCATGATGCATCCAGCCTAATCTATTTCCATGCCATTTTGCAACAATCTGGATTCAGCGGGAACCATGCGCGGTCCCGCGATCCGGCCCCCCGCACCTGTCCCGGCGGGCGGCCCATGCCGTACGCCATCCAGGATAGCCGGATGGCAATAGTCACTATCACTGTAACGCTATGAACCGCGTTGCGCCACTGCCGCATACGCCGCCCCGTCATGCTGTGGTTTTCCGGCGAAAAAAAACCGGGGTCAGGTCATGCTATTGCGCAAATTGCGCAATAGTATGACCTGACCCCGGTTTGGGCGTTGGCGCGGGGCCGGCGTTTAGCTCAGGTTTTCCAGGCGGATCTTGGTCACGCTGCCGAACACGCTGGCCAGGCCTTCCATCTTGGCGATGGCCGCCTCCACGTTCTTCTCCTGGGTCTGGTGGGTCAGGAAGATGATGTCGGTGCGGATCTCGCCCTCGGCCGGCTCCTTCTGCAGCATGGCGTCGATCGAGATGCCGGCGTCGGCCAGGATGCGGGTCAGGTCGGCCAGCACGCCGGGCTGGTCGGCCACGTTCATGCGCAGGTAGTAGCTGGTCGTGATCTCGGCCATCGGCAAAATCTCGATGTCGGTCATCTCGTTGGGCTGGAACGCCAGGTGCGGCACGCGGTGCTCGGGGTCGGCCGTGGCCAGGCGGGTGATGTCGACCAGGTCGGCGATCACGGCCGAGGCGGTCGGCTCGGCGCCGGCGCCCTTGCCGTAGTACAGCGTGGCGCCCACGGCGTCGCCCTGCACCAGCACGGCGTTCATGGCCCCTTCCACGTTGGCGATCAGGCGCTTGGACGGGATCAGGGTCGGGTGCACGCGCAGCTCCACGCCTTCCGTGCCGTTGACCTTGGCGCGCTTGGCGATGCCCAGCAGCTTGATGCGGTAGCCCAGTTGCTCGGCGTAGCGGATGTCGATGGCGTTGAGCTTGGAGATGCCCTCCACGTAGGCCTTGTCGAACTGCACCGGGATGCCGAACGCGATCGCGGCCAGGATGGTGGCCTTGTGCGCCGCGTCCACGCCTTCGATGTCGAAGGTCGGGTCGGCCTCGGCGTAACCGAGTTCCTGCGCCTGCTTGAGCACGGTGGCGAAGTCCAGGCCCTTGTCGCGCATCTCGGACAGAATGAAGTTGGTGGTGCCGTTGATGATGCCGGCCAGCCAGTCGATGCGGTTGGCCGTCAGGCCTTCGCGCAGCGCCTTGATGATGGGGATGCCGCCGGCCACGGCCGCCTCGAACGCCACCATCACGCCCTTGTCCTGGGCCGCCGCGAAGATCTCGTTGCCGTGCACGGCCAGCAGCGCCTTGTTGGCCGTGACCACGTGCTTGCCGTTGGCGATGGCCTGCAGCACCAGCGCCTTGGCCGTGTCGTAGCCGCCGATCAGCTCGACGACGATGTCGATCTCCGGATCGTTGACGATGTCGAACGGGTCGGCCACCACTTTGACCTGGCCGCCGGTGCGCTCCTTGGCCCGTTCCAGGTTGCGGGCCGAGACGGCCACCACTTCGATGCCGCGGCCGGCGCGGCGGCGGATTTCTTCCTGGTTGCGGCGCAACACGTTGAACGTTCCGGCGCCAACGTTGCCGATACCTAGCAAACCTACTTTGATGGGATTCATAACTACACTCGTTTCATTGCGGTGGATACGGGCGCCGCCCTGGCGGCGCCCCGTGGATGGGGGACGGCTCAGTAGCCGAGGCTGTGGCGCTTGCGGTAGTTTTCCATGAAGCGCGCGATGCGGCCGAACGCGTCCGTCATGTCGTCCGCGTTGGGCAGGAACACGATGCGGAAGTGGTCATGGTTGATCCAGTTGAAGCCGCTGCCCTGGACGATCAGCACCTTGGTCTCGGCCAGCAGCTCGTAGGCGAATTGCTGGTCGTCCACGATCGGGTAGACCTTAGGATCGAGGCGCGGGAACATGTACAGCGCCGCCTTCGGCTTGACGCAGGTGATGCCGGGGATGTCCGTCAGCAGCTTGTGGGCCAGGTCGCGCTGCTTGAGCAGGCGTCCGCCCGGCCCCACCAGGTCGTTGATGCTCTGGTAGCCGCCGAGCGCGGTCTGGATCGCGAACTGGCCCGGCGCGTTGGCGCACAGGCGCATCGAGGCCAGCATGTTGAGGCCCTCGATGTAGTCCTTGGCGTGGCTCTTCTCGCCCGACACCACCATCCAGCCGGAGCGGTAGCCGCACGAGCGGTAGTTCTTCGACAGGCCGTTGAAGGTCACGCACAGCACGTCGTCGGCCAGCGAGGCGATCGACACGTGCTGGGCTTCGTCGTACAACACCTTGTCGTAGATCTCGTCGGCGTAGATGATCAGCTGGTTCTGGCGCGCGATCTCGATGATCTCGCGCAGCAGCTCGACCGGGTACAGCGCACCGGTCGGATTGTTCGGGTTGATGATGACGATGGCGCGCGTGTTGGACGTGATCTTGTTGCGGATGTCGTCCAGGTCCGGATACCAGTCCTGCTGCTCGTCGCAGATGTAGTGCACCGGGGTGCCGCCCGACAGGCTGACGGCGGCCGTCCACAGCGGATAGTCGGGCGCCGGCACCAGCACCTCGTCGCCCGTGTTGAGCAGCGCGTTCATGGCCATCACGATCAGCTCGGAGGCGCCATTGCCGAGGTAAATGTCGTCGATGCCGACGCCGCGGATGTTCTTGCCCTGCGTGTAATGCATGATCGCCTTGCGCGGCGCGAACATGCCCTTGGAATCGGTGTAGCCGGCCGCGTTGGGCAGGTTGACGATCATGTCGCGCACGATCTCGTCGGGCGGATCGAAGCCGAACACGGCCAAGTTGCCGATATTCAACTTTATGATCTTGTGGCCTTCCTCCTCCATTTGCCGGGCTTTCTCCGGCACGGGCCCGCGGATCTCGTAGCACACTTCCGCAAGTTTGTTCGATTTATGAATCGGTCGCAAAATAAAATCCTGTGTTGGTGAGGCAAAACGACGCGGCCTGCCAAAATCCGGCCCTGGCCCATGCTGCAATGCGAAAAGACCCATTCTGCCGAAAGCCTCCCATTTAATCAACCTTTGCGGCGGGCAAGTCCGGGAAAAACGCTACAATGACGCTTCTTTTGCCGACCATTGACCGCAACGACTTGTCTTAACCGCTCGTCTTACACAGCCTATGAAGCTCCATCCCAGCAGCACCCAACAATACCAGACCGTCACCGGCTACGACGACACCGGCGTCGAAATCAACGCCCAGCGCTACAACTACAGCCTGCTCGTGCTGCCCGAGACGGCGCCGCGCGCGTGGGGCGCCGCCACCTTCGAGGAACTGACGGAAGCCCATTTCAACGAGATCCTGGAACTGGCGCCCGACGTCGTGATCCTCGGCACGGGCGCGCGCCAGCGCTTCATCCACCCCAAGCTGACGGCCGCGCTGACCATGCGCCGCATCGGCGTGGAATGCATGGACAACCAGGCCGCTTGCCGGACTTACAACATTCTGATGGGCGAAGGCCGCAAGGTCACGCTGGCCCTGGTGATGGGGGCGACCCTGGGCGCGGGTGAGCCGGCCTGATGAACAACGACCTGTACAACTCCAAAAAACTGCTGTGGTCGCTCGCGATCGTCTTCACCCTGGTCTGGCTGTACGTGCTCGGCTGGCGCACGCTGGTGCCGCCCGACGAGGGCCGCTACGCGGAAATGGCGCGCGAAATGCTCGCCTCCGGCGACTGGATCACCACCCGCCTGAACGGCATCAAGTACTTTGAGAAGCCGCCGCTGCAGACGTGGATGAACGCGCTGTCGTTCGCCGTGTTCGGCCTGGGCGAATGGCAGGCGCGCCTGTGGACGGGCCTGTGCGGCCTGGGCGGCGTGCTGCTGACCGGCTACACGGGCCACAAGGTGTTCGGCGCGCGCGCCGGCTTCTACGCCGCGCTGGCGCTGGGCGCCAGCCTGTTCTGGGTGGCCTCGGGCCAGATCGACTCGCTCGACATGAGCTTGTCGGGCATGATGACGATCGCCCTGTGCGCCCTGCTGCTGGCCCAGCGCGACGGCGCCACGCCGGCCGAGCAGCGCAACTGGATGCTGCTGTGCTGGGCGGGCATGGCGCTGGCCGTGCTGGCCAAGGGCCTGATCGGCCTGGTGCTGCCGGGCGCCGTGCTGGTGCTGTACACGGTCGCCGCGCGCGACTGGGCCATCTGGTCCCGGCTGCACCTGGGCAAGGGCCTGCTGCTGTTCTTCGCCGTGGCCACGCCGTGGTTCGTGCTGGTGGCGATCAGGAACCCGGAGCAGCCGCACTTCTTCTTCATCCACGAGCATTTCGAACGTTTTCTGCTCAAGACCCACCACCGCGAAGGCCCGTGGTACTACTTCTTCGTCATGCTGATCCCCGGCATCATGCCGTGGCTGGGCGTGCTGCCGCAAAGCCTGCTGGGCGCGCTGCGCCGCGACCGGATGGCCGCGTTCCAGCCGCGCCTGATGCTGCTGGTGTGGGCCGTGTTCATTTTCTTCTTCTTCAGCTATTCGAGCTCCAAGCTGCCCGGCTACATCCTGCCGATCTTCCCGGCGCTGGCCCTGCTGATCGCCGTCTACCTGGAGAACGCGTCGCGCCCCAACCGCGTGTTCGCCGCCGTGCTGCTGCTGGTGGTGGGCGTGGCCGGCATCGCGGCCGTGCCGCAGATCGCCCACCTCAAGGTCTACAGCCCGGCCGAGGTGAAGATGCTGGAAGCGTACCAGCCGTGGGTGCTGGCGGCCGCCATCATCGCCGCCGCCGGCGGCGCGCTGGCCCTGCTCCATGCGCGCCACCTGCGCCGCGACGCCAGCGTGCTGACGCTGGCCATCGCCGGCTTCCTGGCCACCCAGATGGTGCTGGCCGGCTTTGAACCGTATGGCCATATGCGGGCCGGCAAGGCGCTGACCCACCGCATCCAGGCCGAACTGAAGCCCGACACCAAGATCTATTCCGTCTCCACCTACGAGCAGTCGATGACGTTCTACCTGGGCCGCACCGTCACCCTGGTCGACTACTGGGATGAATTCACGTTCGGCCTGCAGCAGCAGCCGGAACTGTCGATCCCCACGGTGGACGCCTGGATCGCCATCTGGCAGCGCGACGCGGCCGCCGGCGTGAAGGACCTCGCCATCTTCGACGTCGAGGACTACCCGAAAATGCAGGCGCGCGGCATACCGATGCGCGTGGTGGCCGAAGACACGCGCCGCGTGGTCGTCGCCAACCTGTAACCTTATTGAATTTTTCACTACAATTTTAATGAACCTAGCAACCTTCAGTTTCATCGTCACGGGCGTGCTGCTCAACGCCCTGGCCCAGCTGCTGCTGAAAGCCGGCACCAAGTCCATCGGCGCCATCCACCTGACCATGGACAACTGGTTCTCGATCGGCCTCAAGGTGGCCACCCAGCTGCCCATCATCGGCGGCCTCACCTGCTACGTGCTGTCGGTGGTGCTGTGGATCATCGCCCTGTCGCGGGTCGACGTGTCGATCGCCTACCCCATGCTGTCGCTCGGCTACGTGGTGACGGCCATCGGCGCCTGGTACTTCTTCGGCGAGGCCGTGTCGCTGCAACGGATGGCGGCCATCGGCGTGATCCTGATCGGCGTGGCCCTGCTGGCGCGCAGCTGACTTTGCCGTCCAGCCAACAAAATGGCCGGTCGTCTGCAGAACCCATTAGAATATGCGCTGCCCCTGGGGGGCGGCGCGCCACGAGCGCCCGTCCAACCACAAGAACAAGTTGAAGAGAGTGACCACCGATATGAGCGCTGCCCCGCCCTTCCTGCCTTTTTCCAAACCCACCATTGACGAAGCCACCATCGCCGCCGTCGGCGAGGTGCTGCGTTCGGGCTGGATCACCAGCGGCCCGAAAGTGCAAGCCTTCGAAGCCAAGCTGTCCGAGTACTTCGGCGGCCGCCCCGTGCGCACCTTCAATTCCGGCACCTGCACCATGGAGATCGCGCTGCGCATCGCCGGCATCGGCCCCGGCGACGAGGTGATCACGACCTCGATCTCGTGGGTGGCCACGGCCAACGTCATCATCGAAGTGGGCGCCACCCCGGTGTTCGCCGACATCGACCCCGTGACCCGCAACATCGACCTCGACAAGCTGGAGGCGGCCATCACGCCGCGCACCAAGGCCATCATCCCGGTCTACCTGTCCGGCCTGCCCGTCGACATGGACCGCCTGTACGCGATCGCCGCCAAGCACAAGCTGCGCGTGGTGGAGGACGCGGCGCAGGCCTTCGGTTCCGAATGGAAGGGCAAGCGCATCGGATCGTTCGGCGACTTCGTCTCGTTCAGCTTCCAGGCCAACAAGAACATCACCACCGGCGAAGGCGGCTGCCTGGTCCTCAACAACGAGGACGAGGCGCGCCTGGCCGAGAAGTACCGCCTGCAGGGCGTGACCCGCAGCGGCGTGGACGGCATCGACGTCGACGTCCTGGGCGGCAAGTACAACATGAGCGACATCATGGCCGCCATCGGCCTGGGCCAGTTCGCCAACATCGAGGCCATCACGGCCCACCGCCGCGCGCTGGCGCGCCACTACTTCAGCTGCTTCGGCCCCGACTTCGAAGCGCAGTCGGGCGCCCAGCTGCCATTGCAGGCCTTCGACACCAGCAACTACCACCTGTTCCAGATCGTGCTGCCCGACCAGGGCCCGGACACGCGCGCCAACTTCATGCGCAAGATGGCCGAGTACAACATCGGCACCGGCTACCACTACGCGCCGATCCACCTGTTCACCATGTACCGCGCGCGCGGTTTCAAGGAAGGCATGTTCCCCGTGTCGGAAAAAGTGGGCCGCCTGACGGTCACGCTGCCCATGTTCTATGCCATGACCACGGCCGACGTCGAGCGCGCCGTCGCCGCCGTCAAGGCCATCCTGATTAAATAACGACCGCAATGACCGTACCAGCAATGAAACCAGAAATATCCGTCGTCATCCCGGTCTACAACGAGCAGGCCGGCTTGCAGACCCTGTTCGACCGCCTCTATCCCGCGCTCGACGCGCTGAAGACGAGCTACGAGATCGTGTTCGTCAACGACGGCAGCCGGGACAACTCGGTGTCCATCCTGGCCGAGCAGTTCCGCGCCCGGCCCGACGTCACGCGCGTGGTGCTGTTCAACGGCAACTACGGCCAGCACATGGCGATCCTGGCCGGCTTCGAGGCGGCCCGCGGCGAGATCATGATCACGCTCGACGCCGACCTGCAGAATCCGCCCGAGGAGATCCGCCACCTGGTGGCCAAGATGCGCGAAGGCTACGACTATGTCGGCTCGATCCGCCGCAAGCGCCAGGACTCGGCCTGGCGCACCTACGCCTCCAAGGCCATGAACCAGCTGCGCGAGCGCATCACCAACATCAAGATCACGGACCAGGGCAACATGCTGCGCGCCTACGGCCGCAACGTGATCGACCTGGTCAACCAGTGCGGCGAGGTGAACACCTTCGTGCCCGCGCTGGCCTACCGCTTCGCGCGCAAGCCGACGGAGATCATCGTCGAGCACGAGGAACGGGCGGCCGGCGAGTCGAAGTACTCGCTCTACAGCCTGATCCGCCTGAACTTCGACCTGGTGACCGGCTTCTCGCTGGTGCCGCTGCAGATGTTCTCCATGCTGGGCATGGGGCTGTCGATCGGCTCCGGCCTGCTGGTGCTGGTACTGCTGGTGCGCCGCCTGTTCCTGGGCGCGGAAGCGGAAGGCCTGTTCACGCTGTTCGCGATCGCGTTCTTCTTCATGGGCGTGATCCTGTTCGGCATCGGACTGCTGGGCGAATACGTGGGCCGCATCTTCCAGCAAGTGCGGGCCCGCCCGCGCTACGTGGTGCAGACCATCCTGCAGCAATCGCACGGCCAGCCGCCGCTCGACGCGGACGAGCTGGAGAAACGCTCGGTGGCGCGATGAGCGGCGCCATGCTGGAGCACCGCCCGCGCGCGGTGGTCTTCGCCTACCACAACGTCGGCGTGCGCTGCCTGAAGGTGCTGCTGGCCGGCGGCGTGGACGTGGCGCTGGTGGTCACCCACGAGGACAGCGAGAACGAGAACATCTGGTTCGACTCCGTGATCTCGGTGTGCCAGGACCAGGGCATCCCCTACATCACGCCGGCCGACGCCAGATCGCCCGAGCTGCTGGCGCGGGTGCAGGCGGCCCGGCCGGAGCTGATGTTCAGCTTCTACTACCGCCACATGCTGCCGGCCGAGCTGCTGGCCGTGGCGCCGGCCTACAACATGCACGGCTCGCTGCTGCCGCAGTTCCGCGGCCGCGCGCCCGTCAACTGGGCCGTGCTGCACGGCGCCGACGTGACCGGCGCCACCCTGCACGAGATGACGGTCAAGCCCGACGCCGGCGCCATCGTGGCCCAGATGGAAGTGCCGATCCTGCCCGACGACACGGCCTTCGAAGTGTTCGGCAAGGTCACCGTGGCGGCCGAGCAGGCGCTGTGGCGCGTGCTGCCCTCGCTGCTGGACGGCAGCGCGCCGCGCCTGCACAACGACCTGACCCAGGGCGGCTACTTCGGCGGCCGCAAGCCCGAGGATGGCCGCATCGACTGGAGCCAGCCGGCCCAGACGGTCTACAACCTGCACCGCGCCGTGGCGCCGCCGTACCCGGGCGCCTTCACCGACATCGCCGGCGTGCGCTATGTGGTGCAGCGGGCACGCCTGCGCCAGTCAAAGCATGAACATACTGACAATGTTGCCAGCGCAAGTTTGCGTCCGGGCTTGACAGTAGTGGATAATTGCATCTTTGGCGTGTGCGGCGATGGCCGCATGCTGGCGATTTCCGCCTTGACGGCCGACGGCGAACCCGTCACGGCCGCGCAGTTGCAGTCCCGCCTGGCCGCTGCCGCCAGCGAACAATGAACATTACCTAGAGAAGATCACATGAAAAAAGTCCTCATCCTCGGCGTCAACGGCTTCATCGGCCACCACCTGTCGAAGCGCATCCTGGAAACGACCGACTGGCACGTCTACGGCATGGACATGAGCACGGACCGCATCACCGACGTGCTGGAGAATGAAGCGTACAAGTCGCGCATGCACTTCTTCGAGGGCGACATCACGATCAACAAGGAATGGGTCGAGTACCACGTCAAGAAATGCGACGTGATCCTGCCGCTGGTGGCGATCGCCACGCCGTCGACCTACGTCAAGCAGCCGCTGCGCGTGTTCGAGCTGGACTTCGAGGCCAACCTGCCCATCGTCCGCTCGGCCGCCAAGTACGGCAAGCACCTGGTGTTCCCATCGACCTCGGAAGTGTACGGCATGTGCCACGACGAGGAATTCGATCCCGAGAACTCGGAACTGATCTGCGGCCCGATCAACAAGCCGCGCTGGATCTACTCGAACGCCAAGCAGCTGATGGACCGCGTGATCTGGGGCTACGGCATGGAAGGCCTGAACTTCACCCTGTTCCGTCCGTTCAACTGGATCGGCGCCGGCCTCGATTCGATCCACACGCCGAAAGAAGGCTCGTCGCGCGTGGTGACGCAGTTCTTCGGCCACATCGTGCGCGGCGAGAACATCTCGCTGGTCGACGGCGGCAACCAGAAGCGCGCCTTCACCGACATCGACGACGGCATCGACGCCCTGATGAAGATCATCGAGAACAAGGACGGCGCCGCCAGCGGCAAGATCTACAACATCGGCAACCCGGTCAACAACTACTCGATCCGCGACCTGGCCGGCATGATGCTGAAGCTGGCCGAGGAATACCCGGAGTACGCCACCGGCGCCAAGCAGGTCAAGATCGTGGAAACCACGTCCGGCGCCTACTACGGCGCGGGCTACCAGGACGTGCAGAACCGCGTGCCGAAGATCACCAACACCTGCGAAGAGCTGGGCTGGAAGCCGTCGACCACCATGGCCGACGCGCTGCGCAAGATCTTCGACGCCTACCGCAGCCAGGTGGCCGAAGCCCAGGCCCTGATGGATTGATGATTTGACCGGTCCCCTGCCCACCCAGCGCCGGCCGCTGCTGACGCTCAAGATCGACGTCGACACCTATCGCGGCACCCGCGAGGGTGTGCCCAACCTGGTGCGCATGCTGAGCGCGCACCAGGCCCACGCCACCTTCCTGTTCTCGCTCGGCCCCGACCACACGGGCTGGGCGCTGCGACGGGCGCTGCGGCCGGGCTTTTTCAGCAAGGTATCGCGCACCTCCGTGGTCGAGCACTACGGCCTCAAGACCCTGATGTACGGCACCCTGCTGCCGGGGCCGGACATCGGCAAGCAGTGCGCGGCCGAGCTGCGCGCCGTGCGCGACGCCGGCTTCGAATGCGGCATCCACACCTGGGACCACGTGCTGTGGCAGGACAACGTGGCCAAGCGCCACGCCGCCTGGACCGTGGCCATGATGCGCAAGGCCGCATCGCGCTACGCGACCGTGTTCGGCGCACCGCCGCACACGCACGGCGCGGCCGGCTGGCAGATGAACGGCGCCGCCTTCGTCGAGCACGACACGGCCGGCTACCGCTACGCGTCCGACCAGCGCTGCGTGCTCAACGAGAACGGCACGCTGGCCAACCCGGCCGACGGCCCGCACCGGCTGGCCGTGGACGGCAAGGTGCTCGATTGCCTCCAGCTGCCCACCACCCTGCCCACGCTGGACGAACTGCTGGGACGCGAGATCGACGGCACCATGATCACGACGGCCAACATCGCCGCCTTCCTGCTCCA
Organism: Rugamonas sp. GW822-FHT03B10; assembly: GCF_058801745.1. Lineage (NCBI taxonomy): Bacteria > Pseudomonadati > Pseudomonadota > Betaproteobacteria > Burkholderiales > Oxalobacteraceae > Rugamonas > Rugamonas sp. GW822-FHT03B10. The sequence continues at coordinate 250,549 of NZ_JBXANP010000009.1, forward strand.
GCTGACGGCCGGCGCCACGCGCGACCATGTGTACACCCTGCACGCCGAGCTTGAAGGCCAGAAACTCGCCCCCATCTTCGAGCAGTTATTGGCCGGATGGCGGGCCCAGGGTTATCAACTGGCGTCCATGGCCGACCACTACGGGCGGATCAAGGATGACGTGCTGCCCGTGTGCCCCATGACGTGGGGCGAATTGCCGGGACGTTCGGGCCAGCTGATGGTGCAAGGCGCCGCCCGCTCGTTTTAGCAGTCCCCGTTGCTGAAGTTCACCGTTCAGGAGAGAACCTGTGGCTGATCGCCAAACCGTAGCACCCATCGCCGACTTTTCCGCCGCCATGACGGGCGGCCAGACGTTCCAGCTGGCCGGCCGTCCGGCCCGCTACACGGTGCTGTACTTCTACCCCAAGGACAACACGCCCGGCTGCACCACCGAGAGCATGGCCTTCCGCGACCTGTACGAACAGTTCCAGGCGGCCGGCACCGAGATCTACGGCATCAGCCGCGACTCGCTGCGCTCGCATGAAGGCTTCAAGGCCAAGCTGGGCCTGCCGTTCGAGCTGATCTCGGACCCCGAGGAAGCGCTGTGCCAGCAGTTCGGCGTGATGAAGCTGAAGCAGATGTATGGCAAGACCGTGCGCGGCATCGAGCGCAGCACGTTTGTCATTGACGCTCATGGGCAATTGGTGAAAGAATGGAGAGGCGTGAAGGTAGCAGGTCACGTCGATGAAGTGCTGGAATTCGTGGCGCGTCAGGGTTGATCGCACGCGTGGCGAACGTCCAGTTTGCTCAACCGTAGCTCGTCCATGCGCACCCAGCCATTTTGAGTCAGCACTGTACCAACCCTCGCCCTACATGGTGGCCAACCGGCCACCACGCGGTATCCTACCCGGGCCGATCGCGTGCCCGTCGGCAGTCCTGTAACCCTGTTTCCCCCGCATCCACCCCATTCGGCCGCCGCGCTCGCGCCAGGCTCGCCCATGGACGGATTCCTCCAGAATTTTTTTGATCGAGATCCTGATGCCACTGCCAAAAATTCCAAGTAAGCCAGCGACTTTACTGCTGGCCAAAGATTATCCCAAGGCCAGCGGCGCCAACCCCACACCGGCCATCGCGGTCGAGGTAGCCGCGCCTGTGCCGGCACCGGCACCGAAGAAAGCGCCAGCCAAGGCCAAGGCCGCCCCAGTGAAGGCGGTGGCCGTGGCCAAGCCGGCGCCAGTGCCAGCGAAAGCGGCCGCGCCCAAGCCGGCAGCCAAGGCACCCGCCAAGGCCGCCATCCTGCAGGCCGCGCCGCCGCACGCGCCGGCTGGCGAGGCATCGCCCACGCCGTCGAAGGTCAAGGCCGCGCCGGCCGCGCGCGCCAAGGTCACGCCGATCACGGCCGAGGCGCCGCATCCGGCCAAGCACAAGCCGGTCGAGGTCGCGCTCAAGTCCTCCACCAGCCGCCACGCCGACCAGACCGGCCAGACCAAGCTGTTCGTGCTCGACACCAACGTGCTGATGCACGATCCATCGTCGCTGTTCCGCTTCGAGGAGCACGACGTCTACCTGCCGATGATGACGCTGGAGGAGCTCGACAACCACAAGAAGGGCATGACGGAAGTGGCCCGCAACGCGCGCCAGGTCTCGCGCACGCTCGACGCGCTGGTGTCGAACACGGACGACGACGCGATCGAGAAAGGCATCCCGCTGTCCAAGCTCGGCAACAAGGACGCCAAGGGCCGCCTGTACTTCCAGACCCGGCTGCAAAGCGCCGACCTGCCGGCCGGCCTGCCGGTGGGCAAGGCCGACAACCAGATCCTGGCCGTGGTCCGTTCGCTCGAAGGCGAGCAGGCCGGCCGTCCGGTGGTGCTGGTGTCCAAGGACATCAACATGCGCATCAAGGCGCGCGCGCTGGGCCTGCCGGCCGAGGACTACTTCAACGACCACGTGCTGGAAGACACCGACCTGCTGTACTCGGGCATCGTGCAACTGCCGGACGACTTCTGGAACAAGCACGGCAAGGACATGGAGTCGTGGCAGGAGAACAAGAACGGCCAGAGCGCCACGTTCTACCGCGTGACGGGCCCGTTCGTGCCGTCGATGCTGGTCAACCAGTTCATCTTCCTGGAGCCGAAGAATGGCGAGGCGCCGTTCTACGGCCAGGTCAAGCAGATCAACGGCAAGACGGCCGTGCTGCAGACGCTGCGCGACTTCAGCCACAACAAGAACAACGTGTGGGGCGTGACGGCGCGCAACCGCGAGCAGAACTTCGCCTTGAACCTGCTGATGAACCCCGAGTGCGACTTCGTCACGTTGCTGGGCCAGGCCGGCACCGGCAAGACCCTGCTGGCGCTGGCGGCGGGCCTGGCGCAGGTGCTGGAGACCAAGCTCTACAACGAGATCATCGTGACCCGCGTCACGGTGCCCGTGGGCGAGGACATCGGCTTCCTGCCCGGCACCGAGGAGGAGAAGATGTCGCCGTGGATGGGCGCCTTCGACGACAACCTCGAAGTGCTCAACAAGTCCGATTCCGACGGCGGCGAATGGGGCCGCGCGGCGACCCAGGACCTGATCCGTTCGCGCATCAAGATCAAGTCGCTCAACTTCATGCGCGGGCGCACCTTCGTCAACAAGTTCCTGATCATCGACGAGGCGCAGAACCTGACGCCCAAGCAGATCAAGACCCTGGTCACGCGCGCCGGTCCCGGCACCAAGATCCTGTGCCTCGGCAACATCGCCCAGATCGACACGCCGTACCTGACCGAAGGCTCGAGCGGCCTGACCTACGTGGTCGACCGCTTCAAGGGCTGGTCGCACAGCGGCCACGTGACGCTGGCGCGCGGCGAACGCTCGCGCCTGGCCGACCACGCCAGCGAAGTGCTGTAAGCGTTCCCGCCTCACCACAGCCCCGCCCGCAGCGATGCCGGCGGGGCTTTTTACTTGAGCACACAAGTATCGTGGCCGCTGCGGCGCACCAAAACAGGGCTGCGTGGACGCCCGGCCACGACGGCGCACGCGCTTGCGGCATCGCGTCGTAAATTGGCGGCCCCATGCACGAAATAGCTTGAAGCCTGACCTTGTCCGTGTAAAACTTAGTCGTGCAGCGCAACGTCAACAATGGCCGCCCACTTTCCACAGGACAAGCCGCTATGGACATCCCGATACTGATCCACATCGACAAGGAAAGTGTCTACGGCGTGACCGTGCCGGACCTGCCCGGCGTGCGCTCGTCCGGCGCCACCATCGACAAGGCCATGAGCAACGCCGCCAAGGCCATCTACGGCCACGTGGGCCAGCTGGTCGAACAGGGCAAGCCGTTCGAGATCAAGCCCTCGCCGGTGGAGAGGCTGTCGCGCGAACCCGATTACGCGGGCGGCATCTGGGCCCTGGTCAGCTTCGACCTGGCCCGGCTCGACGATCCGCCCGACGACGACTGACGCCGGCGCGCCCGGTCAGCGGTCCAGTTCCGGGTAGTGGCGGAAGATCCCATCCTCATTGAACGGCAGACGCCGCGCCGACTTCAGGTAGGCCGCGATGCGCGGCCGCGCGGCCACGGCGTCGCGCAGGGCCAGCAGCCGCGGCCACGCCGCCTGCTGGCGCGCCATGGCGTTGGGAAAGGCGTAGCGCAAGCCTTCGACCAGCTGGAACAGCGACAAATCCACATACGACAGCCGCGCGCCGACGGCATGGTTGCCGCGCGCGCGATTGCGTTCCAGCACGCCTTCGAAATAATCGAGGTACTTGGGCAGGCGCCGGGCCGTGAAGTCGGCCGCGCGCGTGCGGGCGGCCGACTTTTGCTGCTCGTAGTACAGGTTGGTCGACAGTGGATGGTGGCAGTCGTGCGCCTCGTTGACGATGTCGGCGATGGTCAGTTGCAGCTGGTTGGCCCACAACCGTCCCTGCTGCGCGCGCGGCGCCAGGCCGTGGCGGGCGCCGAGGAACAGCAGGATGTTGGCCGTCTGCCCGATCAGCAGCGCGCCGGCCCGCAGCACGGGCGGCGCGAACGACGGCTGCGCCTCCTGCGCCCCGTCCAGGCTGGCCAGCATGGCCGGCATGCCGCGCTCGCCGCGCCGGCGCGCCACGTCAACGTAGGCCACGCCGGCCTCCTCCAGCGCCAGTCGCACGAACTCGCCCCGGCCCTGGAGGCCGGGCCAGTAGTACAGCTGGTAGGGAGCGGGCGCGTTCATCGGCCCATGTTAGCATTTTTTACACGAACCGGGCGCATCGGGCGCGCCGTCGCCGGCGCCGGTATAATGCTCCGGCCCCGTCCACTCAGCCATTCCGCGCCCCTATTCCGCCATGCCACCTGTTCCCCCGCTCGAGATTACCACCGTCCTGATGATCGCCGCCGCCGGTTTCTTCGCCGGCGTGCAGAATGCGCTGGCCGGCGGCGGCTCCTTCATCACCTTCCCGGCGCTGTTGCTGGCCGGCCTCAATCCGCTGGCCGCCAACATGACCTCCACCATCGCCATGTTCCCCAGCCAGACCACGTCGGCCGTGGCCGGCCGCAAGCTGACCGCCGACGTGGGCCCGCTCACGTTCCGCCAGATGTTCGCCATCAGCGTGGTGGGCGGCGTGGTCGGCGCGCTGCTGCTGCTCAACACACCGGCCTCGTTCTTCGCCCGCCTGGTGCCGTGGCTGGTGCTGTTCGCCACCTCGATGTTCGCCTGGGGCAGCTTCCGCCGCAAGCCGCTGCACGCGGCCGGCTCCGTGCCGCGCTGGGCGCTGGTGCTGGTGCAAAGCTGCATCGCCGTCTACGGCGGCTACTTCGGCGGCGGCATCGGCTTCCTGATGCTGGCCGCGCTCACCATCGCCGGCCAGCAGGTGCGCGCCGCCACGGCCACCAAGAACATGCTGGCCATGGCCATGAACGCGGCCGCGACCCTGATCTTCGCCACCTCGCACCTGATCAGCTGGCCGGCCGCGTTCGCCCTGTGCGCGGGCGGCATCGCCGGCGGCCTGTGCGGCGCCTGGCTGATCCACCGCCTGCCCGAAAAAGTGATGCGCACCTTCGTCGTGCTGGTGGGCGCCACGCTCACCGTGTGGATGTTCATGCGTTAAGAAATAAGCGACGGAAATAGACAGCGGGCGCCATGCCTGCTATGTTGCTGCGGTCGGCAAGCCGCTCGGGCATCCACGCCGCCACCCTGTCTTGCCGGAGGACGCCTTTGGACAGCCTTGCCGCGCCGCGCGCCGTGACCGCCTCCCGCTGGGGCGCCCCGCCCATGACCGCGCTGCTCGCGCTGCTCGGCTTCCTGCTGCCGCTGGTGCACCGGCCGCTGCTGCTCGATGGCGACACCTATTGGCACCTGGCGGCCGGCCAGTGGATGCTGGCGCACGCCAGCGTGCCGCATGCCGATCCGTTCTCGGCCACCGTGCCCGGCATCCCGTGGGTGGCCCACGAGTGGTTGTCGGAAGTGCTGATGGCGCTCGCCTACCAGGCCAACGGCTGGGGCGGCCTGCAACTGCTGTGCGGCGCGGCACTGGCGCTGACGCTGGCCGTGCTCGCGCGCTACCTGGCGCGCTGGCAGGATCAGCCGGCGCTGCTGGTGAGCTGCGTGATCGCGGGCGCCTCGGTACTGCCCAGCCTGTTCGCGCGTCCGCACCTGCTGGCGCTGGCGCCGCTAACCGCCTGGTGCGTGGCCCTGCTGCGCGCGCGCGAACGGGAGCGCGCGCCGGGCTGGCCCTGGCTGGCCTTGATGACGCTGTGGGCCAATCTGCATGGCAGCTTCGTGCTCGGCCTGGCGCTGGCCGGCGTGCTCGCGCTCGAAGCCGTGCACGCCGCCCCGGCGCCCCGGCGGCGCGCCGTGGCGCTGCGCTGGGGCGCGTTCCTGGCCGGGGCCACCGTGGCCGCCATGGCCACGCCCTACGGCTGGCACGGCTTGCTGTATCCGCTGCAATTGATGCGGCTGGACCTGATCGCCTACATCGCGGAATGGCAGCCGCCCAATTTCCGCCATACGCAACCGTTGACGCTGGCGCTGATCGCGCTGCTGTACGTGGCGCTGACCCGTCCGCTGACCATCCCCCCGGCGCGCCTGTTCATCGTGCTCGCGCTGCTCCACATGGCGCTCAAGCACAGCCGCCATCAACTGGTGGCAGGCGTGGTGGGCGTGCTGGTGCTGGCCGCGCCGCTGGGACGCTCGCTCGGCTGCGCGCCGGCCGCCGGGCGCCCCGCCACCGCCACCGCCACCGCCGCCGCGTGGCGCTGGCGCGCGCTGGCGCTGGCCGTGGCGGCGCTGGCCGTGGTGTTGCGTCTGGCGCAACCCGTGGAACGCGGCGAGGACCCGGCCACGCCCGCCAAGGCGCTGCGCCAGGTGCCGCCGGCCCTGCTGTCGCAGCCCGTGTTCAACAGTTACGAACTGGGCGGCTACCTGATCTTCCGCCACGTGCGCCCGTTCGTCGACGGGCGCTCGGACATGTACGGCGATGCGTTCATGGCCGCCTACATGGCGCCGTTCAGTCCCGACCGTGCCGCGTTCGAACGGCTGGTGCAGCGTTATGGCGTGCGCTGGGCCCTGATCTCGGCCGACAGCACCCCGATCCTCTACCTGCTCGACACGCTGCCGGGCTGGCGCCGGTTGTACGGCGACCAGGTGGCCGTGGTCTACGTGCGCGCCGACTGAGCGCACGCTGCGGGCCGGCCCCGTCAGCGTTCGGCGATCAGGCAGTACTGGGCGCCGGCCGGACACCAGCGCAACCAGCGCTCGAGCGGCCGCAGCCTGCGCAGCGGGCCCGGGAAGAAGATGCGGAAGCGCCGCTCCAGCCGGCTGTAACCGGCGCGCCGGAACGTGGCCGCCAGCGCCGGCGCGGAGATGAGGCGGGCGTTGGCGTCGAACGGACAGGTGTTGACGGCCCGCACGGTGAGCGGATTCCACGGATTGTGCTCGAACACGAACAACTGGCCGCGCTCGGACAACAGCCGGCGCAAGCCGGCCAGCACGGCCCCATGCTCGGCCGGGTCGATGTGGTGCAGCACGCACGCGCACAGGATCACGTCGAACGAGGCGTCCGCGAACGGCAGCTGGCGGCCATCGAACAGCACGAACTCGGCCAGTCCCGGGAAGCGCGCCTCGCCCAACGCCAGGCTCTTGCCCGACACGTCCAGGCACGTCACGCGCGCGCCCGGCAAATGCTGGTGGAAGTAAGGCACGGAGTTGCCGATGCCGGCGCCGAAATCGAGGATGCGCAAGCCGGCGCCGGCCAGCCCGCGCGCCGCCACGGCGGCCGCGATGTCGGCCACCTTGTACTCGGCGAAGAAATCCGGCGATTCGCCCGACAACGCGATGTTGGCCGCGTGCTGGGCGCGGTATTCATCGGCGAAGCCGTCGAATTCGGATTCCGTCATGGGACTGCGATCATGCATCAACCCGCTCCCGTGCTGCGCCGCCGGGGAGGGGCAGCGCTCGATAGTCATGTTGGCCGGCCATCGGGCCGTACGCGATAGAGTATGCATGATAACCGGCCCGGCCGCCGCCGTGCCCGAAACAACAGGTTGCCGCTGGCCGCTGGACGCGCGCCGCGCCCCCCGCTAGACTAGGCCGGTTATTACAGAACCGGCAAGCATGCCAGGCAGGAACGCGTGTGAATGAGAACCTCCCGTCGCGCGCCGCGCGCGCCACCGACCACGACGCGCCCGCGCTGCGCACGCTGCTGCCGCTGGCCGTGGTGGGCGCGGGCCTGACCCTCCTATCGCACTGGCTGGCCGGTCCCCGCTCGGTCGGCGTGCTGACCTGGCCGCAAGTGCAGGTGGCCGCCTACTTCACCGGCTGCTACGCATTGCTGTTCAGCCTGCTGGCCGTGCTCGATTCGCTGCGCCGCATGCGCCAGTTCTCGGCGCCCGGCGGCGGCCGGGTCGACGTCGGCGCGCTGTGGCGCGCCGTGTTCCAGGCCGGACCGGCCGCCACCGGCTGCCTGCTGGTGTTCGGCGCCATCCTGTCCATCAGCGGCAACGCCAACCTGGTGCAGATCTACCGCAGCGCCGCCACCGTCTGGTACGACCCGGTGCTGTGGCAGCTGGAACAGCCGCTGTGGCGCGCCGTGCTGCGCTTCCACCTGGTGCCGCTGGCCTGGTGGGAAACCATCTATCACCTGATGTGGTTGTACGTGCTGCTGGTGCTGGCACTACTGGTCAAGACGCGCCGCACGCGCAGCGCCGCCACGCTGGCGATCGCCATCGTGCTGGCGTTCTATGGCACCACGGCCATCGCCCTGCGCTTCCCGGTGGCCGGGCCCGAATACTACCGGCCCGCCGCGTTCGTCCACCTGCGCGACACCCTCAGCGCCCAGCTGCAAGCTTATCTACTGGCCTACCAGGCCGGACGCGTGCCGCAGAACGGGTTGCTGTACGGCACCATGGCCATGCCCAGCCTGCACGTGGCCATGACGGCCATGGCCACCTGGTTCGCCGGCCGCCACTGGCCGCGCGCCCTGTGGTGCGCGGTGCCGCTGGCGCTGCTGATCTGGGCCTCGACCCTCATGCTGGCATGGCACTATGCGCTCGATGGCGTGGCGGCGCTGGCGCTGGCCGCGCTGTGCGTGCCGCTGGCGCGCACCTGCGTGCGCTGCGGCTGGCCGCGTCCGGCGCCCTGAGCGCCGCCCGCGGCGGCCGCACGGCCGTGCTTTAAATCACGCATGTGTGGCATCGCCGTTATTGATACAACAAAATTGATCCGGGAAGATGGACGCTTGCCGCGTCTGCCGTTAGACTAAACCAATTGTTACAAGACCAGCAAGAAAACTGGGCTGGAGCACTTGTGAGCGACAACATTCTAATTCCCGCACAGCAACCAAAGTACCCGACCGACTCCGCCATGGTCAACCGGATGCGGCTGGTGCTGGCCATGACTTGCCTGCTGACGCTGTTCATCGACCCGGCCGGCGTGGGCCGGATGAACGACTTCACCATCTTCGTGTTCGGCGGCTACCTGCTGCACAGCCTGGTGCTCAACCTGGTCGCCTCGCCGCGCCTGCGCCCGCACGTGGCCTACTGGCTCGACGTCGGCTGGTTCTACCTGATCGTGCTCGTCACCGGCGGCAGCAACAGTTTCTTCTTCCTGTTCTTCTTCTTCTCGATCCTGGCCGCCTCGTTCACGTTCGGCTTCGAGGCCGGCGCCCGCACCACACTGGTGTCGACCGCCCTGTTCGCCACCACGGCCATCACGGCCCAAACGGACGCGGCGCTGTCGCGCGTGCTGCTGCGCGCCACCTTCCTGCTCGCGCTCGGCTACATGATCGCGCACTGGGGCGGGCTGGTGGTGGCGCAGCAGCGGCGCCTGGCCCTGCTGCATGAAGTGACCCAGCAATCGAATCCGCGCTTCGGGGTCGACCAGACCATCGCCACCGTGCTGGAGAAAATCCGCCAGTTCTACGGCGCCAGCCGCTGCATCCTGCTGATGCGCGAAAACGGCGCCGAGCAATGGACCTTGCGCGCGGCCAGCGGCGCCGAGGCCGGGCGCACCATCGTGCCGACCCGCCTGAGCGCCGAGGCGGCCGCGCCGCTGCTGGCCTTCAGCACCGGGCGCATGGTGCTGCACACGCGCCCGCTCGACGGCCTGTTGCGGCGGCGCCCGCTGGCGCGCGAATTCCTGCCCAGCCGCCAGCGCTGGGTGCGCATGGCGCCCGAGGCGACCAGCGACCTGGCCGAACTGCTCGACGCGGGCGCCCTCGTCACCGTGCCGGTGCCGCTGCGCACGGGCGAGGGCCGGCTGATCGTGGTCACCGAACGCCACGAACTGAGCCGGCAAGAAGCGCAATTCCTGCTGCACATCGTCAGCCAGGTGTTCCCCGTGATCGAGAACATCGAACTGCTCGACCGCATCGCCTCCGACGCCTCCCAGCGCGAACGCGAGCGCATCGCGCGCGACCTGCACGACACCACGGTGCAGCCGTACATCGGCTCTATGCCGTTTCCAGTGGAAATTGACATCGGGTACCATGTCGGGTAACGCCATTTCATAGGTTCCAGAATCCT